>PKTD01000072.1 GCA_002869315.1 Marinilabiliales bacterium
CTTCATATATTTTTTCATGGGTCCTGCATCCTGAGAACTGGCATTTTTCTCAAATGCTTCTTTTAAAGGAAGTATATATTCAGGTATCATTTTTTATTTCAATTACCTTACAAAAATAACTTTTCGAATAGAAATTAAAGTTCCGGATTCGTATATATATAGAATATAAGCACCATTTAGATTATTAATTTTAGGAACCCACTTTTTAGTATTTCCAGAGAATTGTATGCTATCCATTGATTTTCCTGATTCATCCTTAAGTTTTACCAAATACTTTCCCTTCTGGGGAAAAGAAAAGTTTAATTCGCCTCTGGAAGGATTAGGATATACCTTGTAACTTTGTTTTTCAGAATTTTCGTTTTTTCCTACGCTAAGGTTATAAACTCCCAAAGTATATTCACCCAATTGCAGATCTTCCACAAAAATATAGCCTATGGACCAGATGCCATTTCTGTATTGTGGAACTATATGCCATTCGTCACCGGCATTTTCTCTGTATAAAATCACAACCGAATCAGTTTCTGAAAGTATTAACTCTGAATCGAATGATGATGAATTATCATAATAAAATCTTCCTTCTGCCTGAAAACCGTCAGTAAGATATCCATTTATGGTCCAGAATCGTTCCTTTGAAATCCTTAATCCCTGAACTTCATTTTTTAAACTATCAGGACCTGCCCAGTTATGTGTAGCCTGTATGAAAGCGGAATCCTGTAACTGACTGATTGTAAGTTTGAAATATGTATCGGGAAATATAAATGCCTCTTCCTCATGAAAAACCTTATAGTTATCTGTTGTTGCATCCATCATCATTTCATCAGCATCCATTATAATGGCAAGGGGCTCATAATCAAGCGTTTTTACGGAGTAACCCGACTTTCCTGAAAAGTGAATAGTATCATATTCCAGTTGATAGTTGCTTTTTAAATATGCTATCTGTAGTATATTATCGTCACCAATAAAATCATAGCCCTTGCGCTTTTGATTTGGATATATGTTTACATGAAAGCTATTTCCAGCTTGATTTATACTTGTGGAATCAAATGAATATAGGGGTGTACCCGGATTAAAAACCCAATTATCAAAAAATCCATTCATATTTATACCTGTATGCTGACTCAGGAAGTCTCTCATTTGTATTGATGATACTGACTGGTATGCAAAATTTTGCAGGAATGCCCTTACAGCATCGAAGAAAATACTGTCGCCCAGATAAGTTTTGAGTGCATTGGTTACCACTGCTCCTTTATCGTAGGCTGTACTTCCATATGTATATTCCTGAGGTATGTTATTTAGGGCATAGTAACCATTATCAATAATATGGGTTTCTTTCATAACTTCTTTATGCTTTTCACGCATACCTAATTTAAATTCCTCATGGCCGTAAAGATCTTCCGTATAAAAAATCTGACAAAATGTTGCCCAACCTTCGTTTAACCACATATCTTCAGCGGTTGAGCATGTTACCATATCACCAAACCACATATGACTAAGTTCATGAGTATACCACCATTCATAAGTGCTATTTCCTGAGAATCCGCTATAAGGATATGATATGTTTGTAGCATGTTCCATAGCTCCCAATGCGGTGGCTGTTATGCCAATTCTGTCGAATGGATAAGGACCGAAATGGTTTTCAAATATTTGTGTAATAGTTTTAATATTGGTAAAAGATGCTGCAATTTTTAAGCTATCCTGAGGTCTTGAATATATGCTAATAGGAATAGTATCTTCCAATCCATAATACAAATCAGAATGAAAATAATAATCTCCCGTGGAGAGGGAGGCCAAATAGGTAGGAATTTTCTGGTTTAACTGCCAATGCCATGTTGTTGTACCATCGCCATTATCAACAGTGCCCATAAGAACACCACCTCCAACAGCCTTTTTATCATTACTAACTGTAGCATATACGTCGTAAGAGGCCCTGTCAGTAAAATCATCAATACATGCAAACCATGATTTTCCCAGATTATGTGGAATAGACTCAAAACCTACACCTAAATTAAATGCATAATCTCCTGAAAAATGAAATCCGCCCCAACTTTCATGAAATGGCTGACCATGGTAAAATACTCTTACCTCCAGAGTGTCGTTTTCGCTTATTTGCGAAGTTAGAGGTATTTGTATTATTCCATCATTGTGTGAAAATATGTGTGATACTCCATTAACAAATACTGAATCTGTTGTCAGATTAATTAGTTCCAGGGCAATACC
>PKTD01000095.1 GCA_002869315.1 Marinilabiliales bacterium
GGCGACTTTGCGAAGGGGCGAGGATAATAAGGCAAAAGTGAAAAATGTCATTTCGACGACGAAGGAGGAGAAATCTCCTATCGTGATTGGTTGTTCAGATGCTCGGAAGAAATTCAGAAATGTTGAGAAGATGTCCAGAAATGTTTAGAAGGCCTTAAGAATGTGCTGAGATAATTTAACAAACTAAATATTTATTAATATGACTTTTAGACTATTAGACTATCGGACTATTCGACTATCAGACTATTACCCCCTCAACCCTCGTTTATACGCCTCCAGCGCCCTCTCCCTGGCGAAGCGGTGTTCCACAACAGGAGGAACATTATATCCCAGATCGAAATTATCTATCCATTTACGGGTGTATTCCAGTTTGGGATCGAACTTTTTCAGTTGGGTAATGGGATTAAAAATCCTGAAGTAGGGTGCCGCATCGCAGCCTGTGCCTGCCGCCCACTGCCAGTTTCCATTATTGGATGAAAGTTCATAGTCGAGCAGTTTTTTGGCAAAATATGCCTCTCCCCACCTCCAGTCGATTAGCAAATGCTTACACAGAAAACCGGCAGTAATCATACGCACACGATTATGCATATAACCCGTTTTATTCAACTGACGCATTCCAGCATCCACAATAGGGAAGCCCGTTTCCCCATAACACCACTTTTGAAATTCACCCTCCTCATTACGCCATTTTATGCCATTGTATTTGGTCTTAAAATTCTCGCTTTCCACCCGTGGGAAATGATATAATATCTGCATAAAAAACTCCCTCCAGATGAGTTCCGAAAGAAAAGTTTCATCTTTTTTATCCAGTGAGTTTATAATTTGCCTGACGCTTACTGTTCCAAATCTCAAATGCGGACTCAAATAAGATGTGCCGTCTATGGCCGGGAAATCCCTTGTATCGGCATAAGAGTTTAAACCATCCAGTATATAGGGTTTAACCCTGATGGGTGATGGCCTGAAACCAAGACTCTCCAGTGATGGAAAATCATTTTTGAATTTCAAAAACCCATTATAATCCTTTTCAGTTAATTTCTTATCCCTGATATCTGTTTCCTGAAACAATGCCAGCCATTTGTTTTTATAGGGGGTAAAAACCGTATACGGACTCCCATTATCCTTTAATACTTCATCTTTCGCAAAAACCACACTGTCTTTATGGGTTTGCAGTCCTTTGCTAACACCATTACTCTTTAGAAAATTATCAATTTCTGCATCCCTTTTTATGGCATAGGGCTCATAATCTTCATTGGCATAAACAGCCTCTACATCATAATCCTCAAGAATCTGTTCCCATACCTTCTCAGGCTTTCCTTTATATATTTTCAAGCCACTACCAAAAGTCTTCAGTTTCTCGTCAATATCCTTTAAATTGCTGTATATAAAACTAATGCGAGCATCCTCTTCGGGCAGCTCATCGATAATATTATCATCGAAAATAAATATCGGTAAAACCGAACTCTTCCCGGCAAGGGCATTAAATAATCCCGCATTATCCTCCAGTCGGAGGTCGCGTCTGAACCAAAATACTCTGATTTTATTCATTTAAAGGAATTAATTCTTAAAAAGTATATATGCATTTAAGGAACTTGCTATGAGCAGCCAGATAAAATAAGGCAACACTAATAAAGTCCAGTATTTCATGCTGTTATAAAACATAAAAACAAATATTCCAAGGAGAACAGTAAGGGAAACTATCACCACCAGTCCCAGCGTAACCTCATGATATTTAAAGAAAACAGGGTTCCACGCCACATTAAGCACCCACTGTACAGCAAACAAAATTATCAGCAAATTCCTTTTGGCGATATTTTCCCATGCATAGGCCATATAAAAGGCAAAACTTATCATAATGAATGTCCATGCAAAGCCAAACATCCATCCCGGGGGAGTCCATGGAGCTTTATTCAGGTTCTGATACCATTGCGAAGGAACCCCTTTGCTGGTAAACAGCCCCCCGATTCCCAAAGCAGCGAAGTTTATCACGAGAAAGATTATTGTACGTAACCACATAGCGAAGTTTTTTTGTTTATACAAAGTTAGGTAAAAAGGAGAGGCGAAGGAGCGAGGGGGCGAAATTGAGAAACTGTGATGGGGCGAAGAGGCGACTTTGCGAGGGGCGAGGATAATAAGGCAAAAGTGAAAAATGTCATTTCGACGACGAAGGAGGAGAAATCTCCAAAGCACTATTATATAAAGTAATATGCTATTAAA
>PKTD01000169.1 GCA_002869315.1 Marinilabiliales bacterium
TTCACAATATACTAAGGCTTACCTGAGGCATATGTTTGTGGCAAAGGAAATGTTAGGTGGCATGATAGCAAGTTTGCATAATTTAAGTTTTTACCTTTGGCTAGTTGGTGAAGCAAGGAATCACATTATAAAAGGAGATTTCAGCGAGTGGAAAAATATTATGGTAAAAAAATTAGCACAAAGATTATAGAATTAACCGAAGGCATCAGTGAAGATAATTGATTGGTATATAATTAAAAAATTTCTTGGCACATTCTTCTATGCCATCAGTTTGCTGATTGTAATAGTTATTGTTTTTGATGTATCTGAAAATATTGATAGTTTTATTAAAAACGAGGCCCCTTTTATGGCCATTGTTGTCGACTATTATATAAACTTTATACCATATTTCATTAATCTGTTTATCTACTTATTTACCTTTATTTCAGTAATATTTTTTACGTCAAAACTGGCTGGAGATACTGAAATTATTGCAATCTTAAGTAGTGGAGTGAGTTTTAGGAGATTTTTAGTTCCTTACCTAATAGCCTCTGTTTTTCTGGCCTTAATTTCATTTTATTTGGGGAATTTCCTAATACCAAAGACAAATGAAGTTAGAAGAGTATTTAAGAATACTTATATGGAGAAGCTAACTAAGGATAATGAAAAGAATATTCATATTCAGATAAGGCCCAATACTTTTGTATATGTAGAGAGGTTTAATAGCGATGAAAGTATAGGATATAAGTTCTCTTTGGAAAAACTTGAAGGACAGAAACTGGTGTATAAATTAATGTCTGATGCTATACGTTGGGATACTGTTAAAAATAAATGGCATATAAAAAACTATTATATACGAACAATTGACAGTTCTGGCATGCAGCAAGTTAGTTTTGGTGATGAAATGGATACTACCATAAATCTGAAGACAACGGATTTATATAANACCATAAAGCTGAAAACGACGGATTTGTATAAAATTAAAGAACGTTTTGAGGAAATGAACTTTTATCAGTTAAATGCTTTTATAACCCGAGAAAAGCAAAAAGGTTCAATTGTTTATAAGAAATACGAAATTGAAAAGCATAAACGAATGGCCGGACCGGTTGCAATTATTATCCTTACGTTTATTGGTGTTGCTCTTTCCAGTAGGAAAGTTAGAGGAGGTATAGGCTTACATCTGGGAATAGGCATAGCCCTTACTTTCAGTTATATAATGTTTATGCAGTTCTCAACTGTTTTTGCAACCTATGGTAGTTTATCACCTTTACTGGCTGCATGGATACCCAATATTATTTATTTATTTATTGGAATTTATTTGATTCAAAAGGCTCCTAAATAGTAAAAGGGCTAATCGCTTTTAGTTTTTGAAAATGCCTTTAAAACAGGAAGGGCTTTGTTATTGAAATCGTAAAGTGCCTGATTTTCCCATGGAGATCCGGATTGTGATGTGGGACCATCAAATGCAACCATTTCTCCTCCCCAATAAGAAATACCAAAACCTAAACTATCAGTTTGAACTATGTCGATAATTGCACTTACAAAGTCAAATTGTCCCTGAGGTGTTGGTCTGAATTCCGGTATAAGTTGTTCTTCTAAACCAACTATATTATTAGTATAATCGTTCCAGTTTAAAGTAAAGGGATAGGCGGTTTCTGCAATAGCTATTTGCTTATTATAATTTTCAGAAAGGCTTTTTACTGTATTGGAAACTTCGTTTAAGCTTTTTCCATGCCATATCGGATAATATGATAAACCAATAATATCAAAGTCAACAGATTTAATTTTGTCAAAAAAATTTGATGAGCCATTCAAACCTGCATAATGGATCATAATTTTTGTAGAATCAGAATAATCTCTTATGGCATTGGAAGCGGTTTTTAATAATTCAACAAACTGAATTTCATTATTATATAAATCGCCTTGGGGAAGTAAGAAGCCAGGATTAATTTCATTTCCTATTTGAAAAATATCAGCTTGTGTTTCACTCGCAACCTTAAAAGTATATTCATAAACACTGTCTTTTAAAGTACCAAAAGTTAAATTCTGCCACGCAAATGGTATTTGCTGTTTTCCTGGATCAGCCCAGGTGTCAGAGTAGTGAACACTTAACCATAGTTTGAGCCCCAAATTATGTATTTTATTACTAAATGCTACAACTTGCTCCAAACTCGATTCTGAAGTTTCAGGTGTATGCCATAAACGCAATCTGATAGTGTTTATACCATTTTGTGAAAGTGTGGTAAGCATATCCTCTTCAATATTATTTGAATTATAAAAAACTATGTTTTTATTTTCAATATATGGTAGTTTTGAAATATCCGCAGAGAGAATGAAAGGATATTTTAATTCCGGGACTATTGTCAGTTCCTTTTTAGAATTGCATGCGAAAACTATCAGAAACAATAGTAAAGTCAGATATCTTTTGCTTAATTTCTTAATCTTTATTTATTTAGTCTTTTCTGCTATCCAGTTTCTTGCATTTACAAATGCTTCTATCCAAGGACTAACCTCATCATTTTTTCTGTTTTCAGGATAATGTGGCCATTGCCATGGTAGGAAGGCTCTTTCAAGGTGAGGCATCATTGCAAGATGTCTTCCATCATTAGAGCATATGGCTGCTGTTGACCAGTCGCTGCCATTAGGATTGCCAGGATATTCGTCATAACTGTACTCCATGACTATATTATACTGATCCTGGAAATATGGGAACGAGAATTTACCCTCTCCATGTGCTACCCATGCACCTAATTTGGTACAAGATAAACTTGATAACATAATGGATGAGTTCTCATTAATATTGAGGTTTATAAAACCAGACTCGAACTTTCCTGAGTCATTATGGATTAATTTAGGTTTTTCAGGGTGCTCAGGATAAATAAGCCCCAATTCAGCCATTAGTTGACAACCATTACATACACCTAAACTCAAAGTATCTTTTCTTGCGTAGAATTTGTCTAATGCAGATTTTGCCTTTTCATTATAAAGAAATGCACCTGCCCAACCCTTTGCTGAGCCCAATACATCGGAATTGCTAAAGCCACCAACAAATACTATAAAGTTAATATCTGATAAGTCTTCACGTCCATTTATTAAGTCTGTCATATGAACATCCTTAACATCAAAACCAGCAAGATGCAGTGCATAATCCAT
>PKTD01000278.1 GCA_002869315.1 Marinilabiliales bacterium
AAACATATTATTGAAGGCCACCAGCAAACAATATCAGTGCGAAGTACCCAAGGTGAAGGCACCACCTTTTCATTTACACTTGATAAGCCATAAAGAAATATTTTCCTAATAAACCTATTACAATTAATTATAAAAGTTGTTGTGTATACTAACAGTATGCATTATTAAAGTTACTTTTTACGGTCTATGGTATAATGGATTAATTGTTCCAGAGATTTTCTGGCCTGGTTATCCGGGAAATCATAAAGAATATCCAGAGCCTTTTGCTTAAACTCATGCATTTTTTCGGTGGCGTATTTCATACCACCGGAATTGCTTACCTTGTCCATAAGAAATTCAACTTTTTTCCTGTCATTATTATGACGTTTTACTATATTAATCATTTGCCTTTTTTCAGTACTTGCCGAATTGTTTAACAAATAGATTAATGGTAAAGTCATTTTCTTTTCTTTAATATCAATGCCTGTTGGTTTACCCGCTATATTGGTCTTTTGAAAATCAAACAAGTCATCTTTTATTTGGAACGCCATACCTGCATTCTCGCCTACTTGATGCATTTTATTTATATCTTCTTCGGATGCCCCTGCTGAGGCTGCTCCTGTTGCAAAACAAGCAGCTAATAAGGAAGCCGTTTTCTGTCTGATAATTTCATAGTAAACTTCCTCACTTATATCTAATTTTCTGGCTTTTTCTATTTGCAAAAGTTCTCCTTCACTCATGTCCTTTACGGCTTTGGAAACAATCTCAAGTAATCCGTATTCCTTATTTTCCAAAGCTAAAAGCAGTCCTCTGGATAGCAAATAATCTCCAACTAAAACAGCTGCTTTGTTTTTCCAAAGTGCATTTATTGAGAATCTTCCTCTTCTCTCCATGGAATCATCAACAACATCATCATGTACTAATGTTGCAGTATGCATAAGTTCTATTAGTGTCGCCGCGTTGTATGTGGAAGTATCAACTTTATCAAAAAGCAGTGAACTATAAATTACAAACAAAGGACGCATTTGCTTGCCCTTTGATTTTAGAATATAGTTAGTGATGATGTTGAGCAGATAAACTCTGGACCTGGCAGTTTTTCGGAATACCTTCTGGAATTCCTCCAGATGATTTTCAATTGGCTTTTTAATCGATTTTAATCCAGACATCATTATAATTGGAGACATCAAAATTAAGTTATTTTTGCAAAAAATATATTTATGGCAGGCTTTTTATTCGATAATATGGTTTTTGGCCCTGTCTTCAGCAGAAGACTTGGAGTTTCCCTTGGAATAAATTTACTTCCGATAGATAATAAATACTGTAACTTTAATTGTATTTATTGTGAGTGCGGTTGGACAAATAATAAAAAGGGAAAAATGATTCTTGCCAAACGCGAAGAACTAAAACAACAACTGGAAGAAAAACTAAAGGAAGTACAAGGAACAGTAAATGAGCCTGATGCAATTACATTTGCAGGTAATGGCGAGCCTACAATCCATCCTGAATTTGCAGAAATTATTGACGATACTATTGAGTTAAGAGATAAGTATGCACCAAAAGCGGCAGTGAGTATACTTTCTAATGCAACTATGCTTTTAAAACCAAAAGTTGCCGAAGCTCTTAAAAAAGTTGATAAAAACATTCAAAAACTCGATTCGGGAATTGAAAGTACATATAAGGCAATAAATCAGGCCTTAGGCAACAAAAGCCTCGAATCAATAGTTGAAGGTCTTATGAGTTTTGATGGGAAACTAATCATCCAAACTCTTTTCCTAAGAGGTGAATATGACGGTCAGCAAGTTGATAATACTACTCCTGAAGAAGTAGAAGCATGGTTGACAATAGTAAAAAAAGTAAATCCTGAATATGTTATGCTTTATCCCATAGAAAGAGGAACTCCGGCGGAAAACATAGAAAAAATTTCCAAGGAAGAGCTGCAAAAAATTGCCCAAAAAGTAGAAGCAGCAGGAATCAGGGCAGAGGTTTATTAAGTGGTATTTTAAATGGATTAAGTTCCTATGCTTGAGTAATTTTTTCTAATTTCGCTACAAAATTTTTTTTCATGAATAGTTTATATCCTTTAAAATTCAAGCCTATATTTAAAGACAAAATTTGGGGTGGACAAAAAATTAAAACCTCCTTAAAACTTGATTATGGCGATTTGCCTAACTGTGGTGAAGCCTGGATGATGTCAGGTGTTGAAGGTAATCCTACTTTAGTTGATAACGGTTTTTTAGCGGGGAATGAACTAAATGAAATAGTTGAGATATATATGGGAGAACTTGTGGGCGACAAAGTTTTTAATCAGTTTGGTAATGAGTTTCCCTTATTAATAAAATTTATTGACTCTAACGATTGGCTCTCAATACAGGTGCATCCTGATGATGAACTGGCACGTAAACGCAATATAGGTTATGGTAAAACCGAAATGTGGTATATGCTGGATGCAACAGAAGATGCTGAATTAATTGCCGGATTCAATAAAAAAACTGACAAGAACGAATATCTAAAGCATCTTGAAAACAAAACTCTTAAAGAAGTATTAAACTTTGAAAAGGTGGAAAAAGGAGATGTCTTTTATATCCCTGCTGGAAGGGTTCATGCTTTGGGACCAGGATGCCTTTTGGCAGAAATTCAGCAAACATCCGATACTACATATCGTATTTATGATTGGGACAGAATTGATGCAACAGGAATGTTTAGAGAACTTCATACCGAAGAAGCACTTGATGCAATTGATTTTGAATATCATGAAAAATATAAGACGGAATACAATAAAACATTAAATGAAACTAATGAACTGGTAGACAGTCAGTATTTTACTACTCGGATTTTACATCTTGATAAACCTGTTCTAAAAAATTATGCTGCACTCGACAGTTTTGTAATTTATATAGCAACTGAAGGAGATTTAGAAATAAAATGGGATGGTGGAAGTATTGGTTTGCATAAAGGTGAAACCCTTTTGGTTCCTGCTTCTATAGATAATATTGCCATAAAGCCGGCAAGAAAAAGCACATTATTGGAAATATTTATTTCTTGATTATTAATTCAGATTAATTTTTGATAATAAATTTTGTGCAACTTAAAAAAAAATAGTGTTGTCTTAGCAGCAGTTCAATGAAATAAATAATCAATATATTATATAATGAAGAATCTAATTTTAGTTAGTTTATTAAGCCTTTTATCTTTGGCAGCGGTATCACAAAATTCCGAAAAAAATACTAATTTACCATCGGTAAATATTAAAACTCTTGACGGACAGACGTTTAATACTCAAGATATTACAAATGACGGCAAGCCAGTTATTATTAGTTTTTGGGCGCTTTGGTGTAAGCCATGTAAAAAGGAACTTGATGCTTTTAATGAAAATTACGAGGATTGGGTTGACGAAACAGGAGTAAAGGTTTTTGCTATTTCAATTGATGACTCAAGATCAACTGCTAAAGTTCTTCCTTTTGTAAGTGGTAAAGACTGGGAATTTGAAGTTCTTCTTGATCCCAATGGCGACTTTAAACGTGCCTTAAACGTTAATATGATTCCTCATACATTTCTACTTGACGGTGATGGTAAAATTGTGTATCAGCATACTTCATATTACGAAGGAGGGGAATTTGAATTATATGAATTGGTGAAAAAAGTAGCCAATGGTGAAACTTTAGGAAAGTAATAGGATTATTTTCCAACAAACATTTAATCTATGAAAAGGTTTAAATTTATTTTCTTACTGTTATTTCTTTTAACATTTGGAATTAAAACGGTAAATTCACAAATATCAGATTTGATAAACCGATCTGAAGTTCACGGTAGTTTTGAGATTGATGGACAATATTACCAGGCCGATAATGCACTAGGGATTACTGATAGTCTATTAGGTGGCAGAAAATTGGGACTTAATGGCTTTGGAAATATCACATATACTCTGGGAAAATTTTCTGCAGGTATGCGTTATGAAGCTTACCTTACTCCAATCGCCGGCTTTGATCCCGCTCTGGAAGGAAATGGTTTTCCTTATTTATGGGCTGCATATAATGATGATAATTTTAGCGTTACAGTTGGTAACTTTTATGAGCAGTTCGGAAGTGGTTTTGTTCTTAGAACCTATGAAGAATGGGCACTTGGTTATGATAATTCTCTAAATGGCGTCAGGGTTACTTATGAACCTGTAAAAGGTTTGTTATTTAAAGCTGTTTATGGAACACAAAGATATTTCTGGGATAAGTTTGAAAAGAACGACCTTGGTATTGTTAGAGGTGTTGATGCTGAAATGAATTTTAATGACCTGTTTAAAGCAATGTCGAACTCAAAATTCAGGTTTGTTTTGGGAGGTAGCATGGTGAGTAAATTTCAGGTAGATGAAAACCCAATCTATAAATTGCCCGAAAATGTTGCATCTTTTGCTGGAAGAGCAAATATTGGTTATGGTAAGTTTAACTTATCAACAGAATATGCATATAAAATTAATGATCCCTCAGCAATAAATAATTATATCTATAAAGAAGGTCAAGCATTTATAGCCTCAGCAAGTTACTCCACAAAAGGCTTAGGAATTTTTGCTCAATTCAAGCGTATCGATAATTTTAGTTTTAGGTCCGATCGTGATGTTACTGCTAATGCTCTCGATATTAGCTATTTGCCACCAATTACCGAAAGCCATACTTATGCTTTAACATCTATGTATCCTTATGCTACCCAGCCTAATGGCGAAATTGGATTTCAGTTCCAGGTGAACTATAAAGTGCCAAAAAAGAGTAAGTTGGGAGGTAAGTATGGTATGGGAATAGAAATAAATTATTCACAAATAAATGATATAGTTCGTAATAAGGTAAATGACACAACAGCAATTAACCAAAAAGGTACATTGGGATATACTTCTGATTTTTTAAAGTTTGGTGACCAAATTTTCTGGCGCGATTTACATATTACTATAAATAAGAAATTCAGTCGTAAAGTAAAAGGTATCTTCCAGTATATGTACCAAACTTACGACATAGCAACCATAGAAGGCCATCCTGGTGAACCAGAAGTTAATTCACATATTGCAGTTGCTGATGTTACCTATAAGTTCACTTCTACAAAATCATTAAGAATGGAAGTTCAGGGATTGTGGACTAAGGAAGATATGGGCGATTGGGCTGCAGTTTTACTTGAATATACTATTTCACCGCATTGGTTTTTCTCTATTACAGATCAATATAATTATGGAAATTCTGTGGTGGCCGACCAAACACATTATTTCTCTGCTGCATTTGGCTATACTTATAAAACAACACGTTTTCAGTTTACTTATGGTAGACAGAGAGAGGGCATTGTATGTGTTGGAGGTGTTTGCCGTCAGGTGCCTGCTGCCAGTGGATTATCATTTGCAATATCAACTAACTTTTAAAGCAATTTAAAATGAAAATATTTAAAATATTCCCCTTACTTTTATTTGTGGCATTTGCTTTTTCAACTTGCGATAAAGTTGAAGCACCATATCAAACAGGCTTTGACTGCGAAAGTGGAAATCAAAATGTTTTAATTGAAGATTATACAGGACATACCTGTGTAAACTGCCCCAGTGCAGCTGTTACAGCACACGATATAAAATCAAATTGTGAGGAAAGAGTGATAGTTATTGCTGTTCATGCAGGATATTTTGCCGAACCCCTTGAAGGAACAGATTTTGACTATGATTTCAGAACTCCTACAGGAAATATTTGGAATGATTATTTTGGTATCGTTTCAAATCCTAATGGCTTGGTAAACAGAATGAACAATGATGGAAATTATATCATACCTCCTGGTCAGTGGGCTGCTGAAGCAACAAAATTATTGTCACAAAATGCCCCTGTAGATATAGAAATAAACAATGAGTTTAATGCTACAGATAATAAATTGAAAACTACAATAAATGCCAATTTTATTGATGCGTTATCAGGTAATTATAATCTGGTAGTTTGTATAACAGAAGATAATATTGTTAAAGCACAGAAAAATAATAATTCATCCATAGGAGATGTGCCAGAAATACTTGATTATGAGCATATGCATGTTTTGAGAAAGGTTGTTAGCCAACAATGGGGTGACCAATTATTTGACGGTTATGTCGATGCTTTTGAATCACTTAGTAAATCATATGAAATTTCATTTGATGGTACCGATTGGAACCCGGAAAACTGCAATGTGGTTGCTTTTATTACAAATGTCTCTGATAAATCTGTTGTTCAGGTAAATGAAAGTGCCATTGTTGAGTAGAAAAAATTAAATCTAAATTTAAAATGCGGCTATGAAGTATTATGGTCGCATTTTTTTTGTCTTTTGTTAATCTTTCCTAAAAACATATAATAAACTGACAGAATTACTGTCTGTTAACATTGGTATTGATTTTGACAGGATTTTTATTATTAATTTTGCAAAAGTATGGAAGACGAGAATTTTAAAAAAGATTTAGATGAGTTGTTCAGGTTGTTTAACAAACTGATAAAAGACCGTCCTATTGAAGATGTGCCAGGCCTAAATCAAGGCATGTTAAAGCAATTTGAATTCTTCTTTTCAAATTATGAAAATATGAAGGATCAAATTAGCCAGCAACTGCAGGGACAGTTTGGTGAGCCTGTAAAAGAAATGGTTAAGGGCCTTATACAACAACTAAAAGATGAACTGGGTGAAGACGATTTTCTAGATACAATTGAAGAAGAAGATGACCTTATTCTGGAAGATGAAATAAAAAAAATAGAGGGAAAAACAGAAAGAGAAAAAATAGATGAACTATTGAAAACTCCTGGTTTAACTGAAGAACAAATTGATGAACTTCTCGACAGAAGGTCAAATCTTTAATATCTTATATGGCTTTCAACATAAACAACTACTTTAAAAACTATTTTAAAAAGAAATCTGTTTTCAGTATAGTAACAGATTTTGCCTTAATTATATTAATAGTTTTATTGATAATCCCTGGAACCAGAACTCATGTAAGTTCTTTCTTTATTAAACTTACATCCTTGCCACCCTCAACTCTTGATGTTGACGAACAATTTACAGTTAGTGAAAATACTTTATATTGGCAATTAACAGATTTACAGGGAAATAAATTTAGTTTTCAAGAGTTAAATAAAAAGCCAGTATTTCTAAATGTTTGGGCTACCTGGTGCCCGCCATGTGTAGCTGAATTACCCGGAATTGAAGAATTACAAAATGAATTCGGAAATGAGGTAAACTTCATAATGCTTACCAACGAAGACAAATCAACGGTTGATGCTTTTATAGAAAAGCATAATTACCATAACCTAAAGATTTACTATTCACCAACACTTCCTTCCGACTTCTCAACTCAAAGTATACCCGCAACTTTTGTGCTCGACAAAACAGGAAAGGTACTGGTAAGTAAAAAAGGAGCAGCAAGGTGGAATTCATCAAAAATGAAAAACTTATTAAACAGATTAATAAAAGAATAGATAGCAATAGTATATTTGCAAAAAAATTATAATATGAAGAAGTCGATATTAATACTTATAGTTGCCATTTTTATTGGACAAAGTAGTTTTTCTCAGGGTCTTAGCGAATCCGTGAAGAAAAAATTTACCATAGGGGCAGATTTTTTTACTGATATTTGGTATGGTGTACCTGATGGTGTTGATACCAGAACTATTAATCAGGGAGCCACAGTATTTGGTATGCTAAACTTCCCTCTGGGAGAAGGAATGACATCTTTTTCCATAGGTCTTGGAATAAGAAATCATAATATGTATTCCGACTCACGTATTATGGATGTAAAAGCAGATACAATAACTTTTACACAAATACCAGATGGTGTATCGTACAGAAGGAGTAAAGTAAACCTTGTTTATATAGACTTACCTGTAGAGTTTAAAATCAGATTCAATAGCGGGTTTAAAGTTACTGTCGGTTTTAAAGCAGGTTGGAATATTGATTCAAAAACAAAATACTATGGTGACGATTTTGATGCTCCAATTGGACGTAAAGTAAAATCAAAATCCATCAGACATCTGGAATCTTTTTCTTATGGACCTACATTAAGAATTGGGTATAAGTTTGTAAGTTTATATAGTTATTATCAGATTTCGGATGCTTTCACAAGGAATTTAGGTCCTGAATTAAGGCCATTTTCTATAGGTTTAACAATAACTCCATTCTAGAAAATAATAAATGATATTAATGAAGCAGTCTTACCTTAGGTAGGACTGCTTTTTTTATTCATTATGAATTATAATCCCAGCACTTCTAGTCTTAGCAAATTTAAAGCCATTAATGCTGAACGCCTGATATTTCTTCCCCTATGTTCTCCAAAATGAAAAAGTTTTGATTGTACTCCCTTTTTTGTAGCAATTCCTATCCATACAGTACCCACAGGCTTTTCTTCTGTGCCACCGTCAGGGCCCGCTATTCCTGAGGTTGAAATTGCATAATCAGTATTAAATTTTTCTCTGGCACCAACAGCCATCTTTTCAACAACTTCTTTACTAACAGCCCCATAGTTTTCAATGACATTTTTATTTACTGATAATAAATTCATCTTCGCCTCATTTGAATAAGAAACAACTGATCCCATAAAAAACTCCGAGCTTCCTGCAATACTTGTTATTAAATGAGAAATATAACCACCTGTGCAACTTTCAGCCGTAGCCAGAGTGAGGCCTTTTTCCTTTAAAATATTAGCTAAAGTTTCCTCCAGACTAATATCATTATACCCAAAAATTGCCTTTGGAACATAGTTTTTTAATAATTCACACTGTTCATCAACTTGAGTTTTCGTTTTATCTTCATCAAAGCCTTCTGCCGATAGCCTAAGCCTTACTATGCCTGGTTGTGGTAGGTATGCCAGTTTAATATTATCAGGTAAACCAGACTCCCATTTTTCTATTTTTTCCGCCAGCATTGATTCTCCTATGCCTGTGGTCATAATAGTTTTATGATAAATAAAGGGAGTTTTAAATCTCTTTTTAAGATTAGGTATAACCTGCTCCCATATTAGTGTCTTCATCTCAAATGGAACTCCTGGCATGGAAACAAATATGGTGTCGTTCTTTTCAAACCACATTCCTGCTGCGGTTCCAACTCTATTGGGTAAAATAGTACAATTGTCAGGTAAGTAAGCCTGTAATCGATTTACCTCACTAAGAGGATACGATCGTTTTGAAAATAAATTTTTAATATGCTGATAAGTTGGTTCATGAAATTTTGGCTTTGAACCAAAATAATCCATCATCACCTTTTTTGTAATATCGTCTTTTGTTGGGCCTAAACCACCTGTGAGTAAAACCACATCTGCCCTTGTCTCTGCTTCTTGGAGAGCATTTTGTATGTGTTCACCCTCATCTGATACGGAACTAATCTGAACCACATTAATGCCCGCCAGATTTAATTCCACGGCCATCCATGAAGCATTTGTATTTACAACCTGACCAATTAAAAGTTCATCACCGATGCTAATTATTTCAGCCTTCATTAATAGTGTTTTTTGTAAGTGTAGCAAAACAAAACATTAAGAATTCATAATTCCCTCTATGTACGGGCATCAATTCAATTTCTGCTATTTTTGCAAACATAAATAAATTAGCATGAAAAAAGTAACACAGCTTGTATTAAATGACCAGGGTGCTGTTTATCATTTAAATTTAAAACCCGGACAACTGGCAGAAACAATTTTTTTAGTTGGAGATCCTGCACGTGCCGGCATGATAGCAGAGTATTTTGATGAAATAGAATTTAAAACAACTAATCGCGAAATAAATACTTTTACCGGATATTATAAGGGAAAAAGATTATCTGTACTTTCAACAGGTATGGGAACAGATAATATTGAAATAGTTGTAAACGAGATAGATGCTTTATTCAATATTGATTTTAATACAAAAGTTGCCAAGGATAATATTACAAGTTTAAACCTTATTAGAATAGGGACCTCAGGAGCCCTAAAAGCAGATATTCCTGTTGTTGACTCATTTCTGGTTTCAGAATATGCGATGGGCCTTGACGGGCTTGCATATTTTTATGAAGATGGACCCTTTATTATGGAGCGGGAAATGACAGCAAGTTTTATAAATCAAATGGAGTGGGATACTGATTTGCCCAAACCATATGCAGTTAAATCATCAGATGTATTATTGAACAAACTTGGAAAGGGATTGCCAAAGGGTATTACCCTTACAGCACCCGGTTTTTATGCTCCTCAGGGAAGAGAATTGCGACTTCAAAATGCTGATAACACGATTATCGACAGAGCACAAACATTTAAATATGGTGACTTTCAGGTAACAAACTTTGAGATGGAATCATCAGCATTATATGCCTTATCTGCCATGCTAGGTCATGAGGCTCTTACAGTTTGTAATATTATTGCAAACCGTGTAAATGGTGATTTTAGCCCTGATTATAAGTCATCTATGAGAAAATTGGTTCAATTGATGCTCGATAGAGTTTTGGATATTTAAAAAATTAAATCTTTAAAATGGATTTTTTAAAATTAGTAGAATTAAGGCAGAGTGACAGAAAGTTTATTGATAAAGATATAGAAGAAGAAAAACTTGCCAGATGTTTAGAAACAGCAAGATTGGCTCCTTCAGCCAGCAACTCACAACCTTGGACCTTTATAGTAATTAATGATAAAAATTTAAAAGATGAGGTGGCATATAGTACTTATGGACCACTTAAATCATTTAATAAATTTGTTCCTCAATCAAATATAATTATTGCTATTGTTCAGGAAAAGAAAAAAATTCTAACAGAAATTGGTGGTAGAATTAAAGATAAGGATTATGCCTTGATGGATATTGGTATTGCAGCAGAACATATCTGTTTAGCGGCAGCAGAAGAGGGAATTGGAAGTTGCATGCTGGGTTGGTTTGATGAGAAAAAAGTTAAACAGTTGTTGAAAGTTCCTGAAAATAAAAATATACCTCTTCTTATAGCATTGGGATATACTCCGGATGATTATAAGCACAGAAAGAAAACTCGAAAACAAACAACGAAAGTCATAAAGTATAATTCATATTAATTCTAAGGGAATTGCTCGTTTTTTTTGAATATTTTTAGACCCAAAAGATATACAATCTTTAATGAGGCTATTTAATGCGTAAAACTACTCTTACCGAAAAATTAGTCATTGCTTCCTTTGCAATAAGTATTGTTATAATTATTTTGGTATCATCTTTAACTTTTTTCAGGGCTAAAAGTGCTATCCTCGACAGAACTTTCCAGCAGTTGACTTCAATTAGGGTTGTTAAAGCCAATCTTTTGGAAAGGTATTTCGAGAATGCCGTTAATATGATAAAACTTGTTAAGCAATCCAATGATATTTTGATGCTTGCAGAAGAACTAAATCATAAAAATTCGGAAGATGTAGTTAGTCAGAAAATTCCTTTTTCTACATCATTTATAAAGCAACTTAAAAAAAAGCCATTCAATAGAATTTATATTATCGGAAATAATAATCTGTTTTATGAACTGAAATCTGAAAAGTTGGGCCCATGTAAATTGATAAACGAATTTGAAAACCTTGCATCAGAAGATAGATTAAATGATAAAGTTTATTTTTTTCAAACTGAAAATCCTAATAATTCACCTGAGAATTTTATTTACTTAAGTTCACCACTTTTTAATAGTAGAGGTATCAAAAATGGATTTATTGTTTTTGAAATTTCCTATAATTCCATTGATAACATAATGCTTGAACAATCTGATATAAATGGCTTTGGAATTTCCGGTGAATCATATCTGGTAGGTAAAGATTATCTCATGAGAAGTACTTCTCGTTTTACTTCCAATTCGATATTAAATACAAGTGTAAAAACTGAATCTGTTGATTCTGCAATGGAAGGGAAATCTGGCACAAAGATTATAGAAGATTATAGGGGAATAAAGGTCCTGAGTTCGTTTTCACCATTAAATATTTCACAACTAAACTGGCTAATTTTAGTCGAAATAGATTATAGTGAGGCAACAATACCAATAGTAAAAGCCCGAAATCAAATACTCTTCTTTAGTATTTTTATTTTTGTAATTGTACTAATAGTAACTGTTATTTTTTCCCGTAGAATTACGTTCCCCATTCAGAAACTTAATAATGCTGCTAACCAGATAATTGCCGGTAATTATAATGTAGAAATTAAAAATACTACCAATGATGAAATAGGTGATCTAACAATTACTTTCAATAAAATGTCCAAGCAATTAAAGGAAAGTTCATTGGAATTACAGGCGGAAAAGAGACGCACAGTTAGAGCACTTATTGATGGGCAGGAAAATGAAAGACACAGATTATCAAGAGAACTTCACGATAGTTTAGGACAACTTTTAATCGGATTGAAAATGAAATACGAAAGTTGTATCAATTCTGTTGATGATAAAAAAATATTTCGTTCGAGCGGATTGGAAATGGGACATCTTTTTGATAAAACGATAGAAGAAACCAGAAGAATTTCACATAATCTGGCACCTGTAGCATTATCAGAATTTGGGCTTAGAACTGCGCTCAGAAATATGATAAATGACATTTCTGAAACATCTGCAATTAAAGTTGAATTAGTAAATGAAGTTGAGAATAATTTTATTAGTGTTAAAGATCAGATATACATTTTTAGGATTATCCAGGAGGCAATTACTAATGTACTTAAACATTCCAAAGCAAGCAAGTTGAGTATTAGCCTCAGCAAACAAAAAGACAATATTATTGTTCAGGTAATAGATAATGGAGTAGGTTTTAATCTTAATAAAATTGAAGGAAAAAAGGATATTAATGGATTGAAAAATATCTATAACAGAGTAACAATACTAAAGGGAGAAATAAAAATTAGTACTGCAAAATCTGAAGGAACAAAGTTGTATATATCGATTCCTTCAAAAAACCAAGGGGATGTCGCATATTAAAATAGTATTAGTAGAAGATCATCAGATAGTTAGGGATGGCATCAAGTCGTTATTGGCAGATAGCATCCACATTGAAATTGTTAATGAAGCAGAGAGTGCTTATGAATTATTTGAAATACTAAAGAAAGATATTCCTGATATTTTATTGCTGGATATTAGTTTGCCAAGCATGTCGGGTATTGAGATAGCGAAAATCCTTACTAAAGATTACCCATCGATTAAAATATTGATGCTTTCAATGTATACGTCGGAAGATTTTGTTTTTAATGCTCTTAAAGCGGGAATTAAAGGTTACTTGCCTAAAAATATTACCCGTGATGAACTCATATTAGCAATAAATGAAGTTTATAAAGGCAATGAATATTTTAGTAAATCAATTTCTGATACCATTTTAAAAAGTTATATAAATAATGCTAAATTAAACTCAAAAAATTCTAGCGATAAACTTGAAAACTTAACCCTCAGGGAGAAAGAAATTTTACGTTATGTTGCTGAAGGATATAACAATAATGATATAGTTGAACGACTTAATATAAGTATACGTACAGTTGAAACTCATAAAACCAACATTATGAAAAAACTGGAATTACATAATGTTGTGGAACTGGTAAAATTCGCCATAAAGAATAAAATTATAGAATTATAATTCCGAAACTTTTCGCAAATTTTTAGTTTTCTAAGAGAAGCACTTAGAAGTAATTACGTATTGCCCCAATTGTAAAGAAAAGCCCATTTCTTCACCTTTGTAACCTTTTTAAAAACCAAACATATGAAAAGATTATTATTTCTTACAATTTTTATGGCTTGCCTTATGGGGAGCAGCCTAATGGGCCAAGAAGCAGAGGAAACTGCTAATAAACCATTGAGTGTAAATGTTGACTTAATGAGTCGTTATGTATGGCGTGGAACCGATTATGGGGCTTCACCAAGTATACAACCAGGAATTTCATATTCCTTAAAAGGGTTTACTATTGGTACATGGGGTGCTTTTACCACCAACAACCCAGGAGTACAGGAAGTGGATTTATATTTATCCTATACATTTTTAAAAGAAATGATTTCTGTTACTATAACAGATTATTATTTTCCTGATGAAGTGGCACCAGGATTTAATTATTTTCATTATCGGGATTCGATAGGTCATGTTTTTGAAGCTATGCTTTCATTTAATGGTACTGAAAAAATACCCCTAACCTTCTTAATAGCCACAAACTTTTATGGCGCAGATGCCAAATGCTGTAACTCTGACGGCAGTACGAGTGATAAAATACAATATTCTACTTATGCTGAGTTAGGATACACTTATAAAAATATTAATGCATTTATTGGATTTAACTTAACAAATCCTGATACCGATAAAGGGGAGATAGGTTATTATGGTAGTAAAATGGGTGTTATAAATCTTGGTATTACCGGTAGTAAGGATATTAAAATCACAGATAAATTCAGTTTGCCGGTTTCTGTTTCTTTGATAACAAACCCACAAGCAGAAAAAGTATATCTGGTAGCTGGTATTTCTTTATAAAAAACACATTAATAATTTAATATAAAAAATCATGTTCGATACAGGTACAACAACATTTATGATTTTATGCACCAGTTTGGTTATGCTAATGACCCCAGGTCTGGCATTTTTCTATGGTGGTTTAGCAGGAAAAAGAAATATCCTTGGTATAATGATGCAAACTTTTGTGTCATTAGGTATTACTACAATTATGTGGATAGCATTTGGATATTCACTTTGTTTCAGTGGAGGCGAAGGTGGGATTTTCGGTAATTTCGATTACGCATTCTTAAATAATATTCCTTTCGACACCCCATATAGTGGTGCCGATGGACAATACCCAGAATTTATTTTTATTGCATATCAAATGATGTTTGCAATTATTACACCTGCCCTTATTACAGGTGCCTTTGTAAACAGGGTAACTTTTAAAGCCTACTTAATATTCTTAATTTTCTGGCAAATATTTGTTTACTATCCATTCGTTCATATGGTATGGGGTGGTGGATTACTAGCCGAGTGGGGAGTTCTTGACTTTGCCGGTGGTATTGTTGTTCATGCAACAGCAGGTTTTGCTGCCTTGGCATCGGTATTCTATGTTGGTAAAAGAAAAGATACCGTTTCACCTCCAAACAGTATTCCTTTGGTTGCTATCGGAACGGGTTTACTTTGGTTCGGATGGTATGGTTTTAATGCCGGAAGTGAGTTGAGAGTTGATGCAATTACAACGACAGCCTTTTTAAATACAGATGTTGCAGCATCATTTGCAGCAATTACCTGGTTAATAATAGAATGGATTAGAGAGGGAAAACCCAAGTTTGTTGGATTACTTACCGGGGCAGTTGCAGGATTGGCAACCATAACTCCTGCTGCAGGTTTTGTGCCTATTTGGGCAGCAATTCTTATTGGAATAGCTGCTGGTGCTGTATGCTACATCGCAGTACATTATAAAAACCGCTGGGGATGGGACGATGCTCTCGACGTATGGGGTGTTCACGGTATGGGTGGATTGCTTGGTACTGTTTTACTAGGTGTTTTTGCATCAGAGGCTATTAACGGCCAGTCAGGTTTAATCGAAGGTAATTCATCATTCTTTTTCAAAGAAGTTGTTGCCGTTGCGGCAGGAGCTGCTTATGCATTTATATTTACCTATGTAATGCTTATTGTTATTAACTTCATCACTAAAGTTAAAGTTTCTGAAAGTGATGAGCATTTAGGACTTGATGAAGCATTACATGGAGAGAAGGCTTATGATGAAGGAGCCTTGTAATTTTCAGTTTTTTTATTGATTTGGTCTGCACCTGTAACCTTAAGTGCAGATTTTCATAACTATTTAATAGAATTCAGGAGTTTTAGTAATTTTACTAAAACTCCTGTTTTTTATGAAAGAGAAATTGTTAATGCGTTTTGCCTCAAAATCAGATATTGAAAGGATAACAGATATCTATAATCAGGCAATAGAATCTAAAATATCTACAGGCGATACCAAGAAGTTTAAACCTGAAGAAAGAATTACCTGGTTTGATCATTACAGTAGTGATAAATACCCAATTTATGTATTTGAAATATATAATAGTGTAGTAGCGTATGCAACATTATCACCTTATAGGAATGGTAGAATGGCCATGAGTAAAATAGCAGAAATAAGTTTTTTTGTGGATTTTAATTATCATCAAAAAGGAATTGGGAGTTATATTATGGAAAATGTTATTAACGATTGCAAAAGACTAAAAAAGAAAACTTTATTGGCTTTTATACTTGATGTTAACCCGGCAAGTGCAAGTTTATTGGAAAAATTTGGATTTGAAGTTTGGGGTAAACTACCAAATGCTATCGAATTTGATACCTATAGATGCTCACATCTTATTTATGGTAAAAGACTGAATATCTAATATATAGGTCTAATTAGTTTGCCGTTTTAATGTGAAAATAAATATAATACATATTTATATGTACAAAAGCTTACCTTTGCCGCCTTTATTTAAATAAATATATGACATTCAAAGAATTAGAAATTATTGAGCCTATTTTACGTTCAGTAAAAGAAGAAGGCTATACTCAACCTACCCCTATACAGGAACAATCGATACCAGTTTTATTAGAGAAGAAAGATTTATTAGGCTGTGCACAAACCGGAACAGGAAAAACAGCTGCATTCGCCATTCCCATACTACAGCATCTTTATACTGAAAGAAACAACAATAAAGGAAAAAGAAAAATCAAAGCATTGGTTATTACTCCAACCAGAGAACTTGCTATTCAAATAGGTGATAGTTTCACCACTTATGGCAGATATACTTCATTGAAAAATTTAGTTGTTTTTGGTGGTGTTAACCAAAATCCACAAACAAATTCCCTCAAAGGTGGTGTTGACATACTTGTTGCCACGCCTGGCCGATTACTCGACTTAATGCAACAAGGTTTTATATCACTAAAAGATGTGGAATATTTTGTACTTGATGAGGCTGATCACATGCTTGATATGGGCTTCATTCATGATATAAAAAAGGTAATAGAAAAACTACCTCTGAAACGTCAGTCTCTTTTCTTTTCTGCAACCATGCCTCCTGCAATTGTAAAACTGTCGGCATCAATACTTGGCAAGCCGGCAAAAGTTACAATAAATCCAGGCCAAACAACAGCTGAAAAAGTAGAGCAAACAGTATATTATGTTGAAAAGAAGGATAAAATAAAACTTCTCAAACATCTATTGGATGAAATGGAAATTGATTCTGTACTTGTATTTTCACGTACCAAACATGGATCCAATAAAATTGTGAAGTTGCTCGATCGTATAAATGTTAAGTCAGAGGCTATACATGGTAATAAATCACAACAGGCAAGGCAGAAAGCTCTTAAGAATTTCAAGGATGGAGTTACTAAAGTTTTAGTTGCTACCGATATTGCTGCAAGAGGTATTGATGTAGAAGCAATGTCGCATGTAATAAACTATGACCTTCCTAATGTAGCTGAAACATACGTACACAGAATTGGAAGAACAGCAAGAGCAGGAAACAGTGGAATTGCAGTTTCTTTCTGTGATATGGAAGAAAGGGAATATTTAAAAGATATAGAAAAGCTGATAGGACAAAAAGTTAAAATAATTGAAGATCATCCATTTGTGGATGAAAGCATTGAGGTTCCGTCAGTAAATAAGCCGGCTCAAAAACAAAAAAATAATAACAATAATAAGTTTCGAAGAAGAACAAGTGCCACTAAAAAACCATTTAAGGCCGGTAAGAAAAAGTTCTTTCCTAGAAAAAAATCTGAATAATTAAAGTGGTTAATTCAATATAAATTTATTCGAATCCCCATACTTTTATTAGTTCCTCTGGTAATTCGGGTCTTCCTCTTTTATTTACTGAGGTGCCTATCACAAGTGCTTTTACCATGAGTTTTTTGTCAGGAATTCGATAAATATGTTGTACGAAACCAAAGCGTAACTGTGAAATTCTCTCCATTCTTAATACTGAAATGAAAGAATCACCGCTTCTTAACGGTCGTTGATAATCAATCTCAACTCTTTTAACCATTAGAAATATTCCTCTATCGGCTAATTCGGCAAAATTCAGGTTTAATGATTTTAAATATTCATGACGTGTATGTTCCAGATAATTTTGATATACAGAATTATTTACAACACCTTGAAGATCACACTCATAATCTCTGACTTTTAATTCGAGTTCAAAAACAAAATCTTCCATAATTTATTATTTACTAAGTTTTTTTATTGCTAACCATTGTTTTAATACTTCTCTTGAGTCACCAGCAGGATAGCCCAAAACAGTTTTACCCGGAGCTACATCATTCATTACTCCTGATCCTGCCGCCACAACAGCTCCTGCATGAATGGTAACATGGTCTTTTATGGAGGCACTGCCGCCAATAATTACACCATCTCCAAGAGTTACCGATCCGGCAAGGCCACTATTTCCAGCCATAATACATGACCTGCCTAAAACACAATTATGAGCAATTTGTACTAAATTATCAATTTTACAGCCATCACCTAATATGGTAGAACTGAATTTACCTCTATCAACACAAGAGTTTGCTCCAATTTCAACACCATTTCCAATAATTACATTACCTATTTGAGGTATTTTTGCCAAGCCCATACCATCTTCCCTTGGACGGTAACCAAAACCATCGGCACCAATGCTAACATTTGCATGAAATATGCATCCTTTACCTATTTCACTTCGCTCTCTCACAACAGTTCCTGACCACAAAATGCTACCATCACCAATAATAGAATCATCCATAACTGTAACATTGGGGAATAGGCTTACCCCATTTCCAATAACAACATTTTTACCAACATAACAAAATGCGGATATTTTACTTCCTATACCAATTTTTGCAGTAGGATGTATCACTGCTCTGGGATCTATTTCCTTCTCTATTTCCGGTAAACCGGGATTAAAAACTTCCAACAATTTAGCAAGAGCTAGATCGGCACTGTTTACTTTTATAAAGGCTCTGTTATTTCCGGGTTCAATATCAAATTCCTTCTGGATTATGGCAGCACATGCATTGGAACTTTCCCATAACTTCAAGTACTTTTTGTTTCCAATAAAACTAATCTGATCTTCACCAGCCTTATCAAGTTGCTCAGGTCCCGAAATTTTGATGGACGTTTGACCTACTAACTCGCCCTGTATGATTTCATTAATTTGTTCTATTGAAAATAATTTCATTCAGTTGATTTTTGTTTAAATACTTTTGGTAAAACTAACCAATAAATCAAGAAACGAAACATTTATTGTGAATTCCAGATTTTCTATCCTACCTCATTTATATCAATAATATTATTCATAAGGGCATATACCATTAATCCGGAAACAGTTTTTATTCCCAGTTTTTTGGTAATATTTTTCCGATGGGTCATAACAGTATGTATACTTAGAAAAAGTTTGTCGGCCACCTCTTGATTTGTAAGTCCCTTTACTACTTCCTTGAGGATTACAAGTTCGCGTTTACTTAGCGATCCTTGCTTGTTTTTTTTTAATAAGGCATCGCTACCACATGCGTCCCTTAGATTTTCTAAAAGTATGTGTTTGTTTGCTTCATAAGGGAGTTGATATTTAAATCGGGAGCAAATATTTTCAGGACAGTCCTCTCTTGTTAATCCAATTATTTTTATATCGGCCTCATCCTGTAATTTCGATATTATACTAATAAAGTTGTCTCCCAAAGAATTAGGATCAACAATAATGATATCCGGTTTTTTGTCTATCAGTTTCTCATACAGGTTTTTCTCATTTCCTTCAAAAACTTCTTTTAGAATTAATCCGGGGATCTCTTGAATTAAACCTTCAATTCCAGACCTTAAGAGGAAGTTATTCTCAACAATATAGATGCTTACAACCGATTCCATGTTTAAAGTTTGGATTTATACTGCTTTTCCATTCCTTCTACTTTCGGGACTAGTATCAGGTCTTCTATACGAGAATGTTCATTAAGGTCCTTCTCCAACACAAATAATTCTCTTAATAAAGAGTAACTAACTTCTTCAAACAACTTATTGTCAGCGCTTTCCAGAGGCAAGTATTTAATTATTAAACTTTTCATATCGAAGAGCTTTTCTTCAACATCCTCATGGTCCTCCTCATAGGTTCCTATTGAGTATTTTAATAACTCTTCATTTATATGCTTTTCTTTTGAAGAATTTTTAAGGGCCTCTTCCAATGCTAAAACATAAGGGTAAACTTCCGCTTCTTCTCTATCAACATGCGACTCAAATTCTTTACAATAATTATTAAAAAAGTTACTAATTAAATTAAGAGTTTTTTTATTTCCTTCCGAAAGTTCGAAAAGTTGTTTTATCATTTGTTTTATTTGAGGAATTTTTTCATCCAGATAATATGTATGTGCTTTATGAAGGTAATTAACGATAATAGATGCCGGGAAACTTTTTAAATGGTCTTTTGGGAAATATTGTGGGTCGTGGAAAGTGTTCAGTATGCTTAGTAAAAATTCAAGATTTACATTTCGCTCAGCACAAATTTGCTTAATAGTACCATCTCCGAACCCCAGTGGTATATTAAACCTGTTTACTACGGGCACAAGATTATAATCGTGATGGATTACTTCGGCCAGTTTCATTTCTCCTACAATAAGCATAACTCCATTTTTATTGCAAATGTATAAAGAATAATAAAGTAGTGTAAATACCTTAATCAAGGTAAATTCAACAAGAAAGTTATTCGCTCATAAAGAGTTTTGAAATCATTATTCATTTTTAAAGGATTGTAATTCCTGCTATTGCCAAATGCAGTTTTTAAGTCTAAGCGATCTTGTTTCTGATAATAATAGTAATTATTTTTCATTAAATCCTCAGAAAGATATTCTTGTTCTGTTTGTCCTGGCGTAGGTATAAATATTGCCCTTTTTCCAAAATGTACTAAATCCATAATTGTTGAATAGCCGGGCCGGCTTATTATTAATTCGGACTCCATAATTGTTTGTGCAAATTCCTTATCCGGCAAATGAGAAACTTTAAGTATGTTTTTAATATTTTCCTGTTTATTCAAATTCGGCTTTGCACTTAGCATTATACTTTTCAATCCTGAATTTAATAGTTCTTTTTCCAGCAGTTTTTCAAAAATACTTCTCTGGGGTTCTGGCCCTGAAAGTATTGCCATTATATCATATTTTTTTGGTACTTCCTGTAACTCAAATGTTGAAAATCTGCTTAAAGGCCCGATAAAGAAAAAATTATCAATTGGAGGTTTTATCTCATGTGATAAAATTCCCGACAGGTTTTCATCGCCTTTAAAATCAGGGATCCACAATTCATTATATTTTTTGATATAGCCATTTATGATGAGGTTAATCAGTGGCTTGAAAGCACTTTGAATGCCCTTCGCCTGAATATTCAATTGATGAGTTATAAATATGGAATAAGCATTTTCAGTAGAAAGTTCATAACGATTATCAGAAATTACAACATCAATTTTATGTTTTTCAATTATTTCTTCCAACTGTATTTTAGCTTTTTTTGCTGCTTTAATCATCGAAGGAAACTGCATTGCCAACTTTAAAGCCATATTATCTCCTTTGGGATATTTCGTTTCGTAACCTTTTAGGGTGATAAATATGCATTTGGGGAAGCGCAATTTCAGGAATTCTAAGGGGGAATTGTCAGCAGCAATTATAATATTTGCTCCTTGGCTTATTAGTATATCAATGATAGGAACTATGCGAGTGGCATGTCCTAAACCCCAATCCAATGGGCAAATGAGGATATTTTTTTGTTTTTTCAAAATATTAATACAAATCTAATTTAAAAATTCTATATTTTTGATCTATGCCCAACGACTTAATTTATAAAATTGGAATAACCCTAATTCCAAATATCGGAGTAGTAAATGGTAAGCAACTGATTGCCCATTGCGGTGGGGTAGAAGCAGTGTTTAATGAAACAGAAAAAGCACTTTCAAAAATACCAAATATTGGCTCAGTAATTATCAATAATATTAAAAACCAAAAGGTGTTATTAAGAGCAGAGCAGGAACTTGAGTACCTCCTGAAGAACAATATTAAAGCGTTATTTTATAAAGATAAGGATTATCCTTCACGTTTAAGTAATTGTCATGACAGTCCCATTTTACTATATTACAAAGGGAGTACTCCTTTAAATAAAAGAAGGGTAGTTTCAATTGTTGGAACACGGCATGCAAGTTCTTATGGGAAGGATGTGTGTGAGGAAATTTGTAAACACCTTCAAAACTATGATGTAATGGTTTTAAGTGGGCTTGCTTATGGCATCGACACCTGTGCTCATCGTGTTTGTGTAGAAAATGGAGTGCCTACTGTAGGTGTTTTAGGTCATAGCCTGGATACATTATATCCTGCTCAAAATAGAAAACTGGCTGATAAAATGATGGAAAATGGAGGATTGCTTACAGAATTTATTTCCAAAACTAAACCCGACAGGGAAAACTTTCCCAAAAGGAACCGTATTGTAGCCGGAATGAGTGATGCTGTAGTTGTTGTTGAATCGGGCAGAAAAGGCGGAGCAATAATAACAGCCGAATTGGGTAACTCGTATAATAGGGATGTATTTGCTGTGCCTGGCAGAGCAGGTGATGAGTATTCTGTGGGATGTAACTATCTGATTAGAACAAACCGGGCTGCTCTGATAGAAAATGGTAGTAATATAACCTATTTCATGGGATGGGAGAAAGTTGAAAAACAAACTGAATCACAACAAAAACTATTTATTGAACTTTCTGATGAAGAGCAGAAAGTATATGATTGTGTAAGCGAAAATAAGGAAATTAGTATTGATAGAATTTCGATAATTACTTGTACAAAACCATCAATTGTGGCATCAGTATTATTAAAGTTGGAATTTGAAGGAATGGTAAAAGCCCTGCCCGGTAAACTTTTCAGAAAAATTTAATTATTTTCTTCAGATAATTTGATGGCCTTGTAAATCAATGTTAAGGTAATTATTAAAAAGCCAATAGCAGTAAATATTAATAGCCTTTTGTCTTGTGTGATGAAACAAAAGAAAAATAATCCATGGAAAAAGGTTGATGAAAAAATAGCAGATGAGCCATCAATAAAACTATTTTTTCGGAGTTTACCCATACCTACAAAGAACCCCATCAATGTCCCGAGTGTAAAACTGGCAAGAGGGAAAGTATATAAAAACAAAGTTAAATCATTGAATTTTGTTTCGGTTCCTACAATTCCATAAGCATATAGTATTGTTGCTATAGTGGCAAAACCTAAACTGATGAAAACACCATATATAATTCCCACTAATGGGCTTTGAAATGATTTTAATTTAAAGAATTGCAATTTCAGTACTGCATATTTTGCAATCTCAGATCCAAAGGCTGTGATTACAAATACGAAGAATGCCATTCTTCTCATATTTTTGAGGTTTCCGTGCCACACTAGTTCTACTAAATAGTTGCCGATTACCAAAACTATAACAGCTATGGCTCCCCAAACTATGGCATTTGTAATATTCTTTAGACTTTTTATAGAGAATTTAAACTTTAAGTAAAATACTGCTGCAATAATTACTAAAGGAGAAACAGCAAAAGATAGATAGGTAAATATAGACATACAATTGGTTTAAATAATAATGAGACCAAATATAATAAATGTTTGTAATTTTAGCCACAAAAATATCACTTATAAGGTTTTAATAAATTATGACCAGTTTTGAAACAGGAAGAGTAATAAAATCGACAGGAAGTTGGTACCATGTTATTAAGGAAGACCTTAATGTTGTGGAATGCCGACTTAGAGGTAAATTCCGCACTAAGGGCATAAAGTCAACTAACCCGGTGGCTGTTGGTGATATTGTGGATTTTGAGACTGAAAATCATACAATCATTAAAATTCATCCCCGCAAAAATTATATAATCAGAAAATCCATAAAGCTTTCAAAGCAAAGTCATATAATAGCCTCAAATATTGATCAGGCTGTTGTAATAGCATCATTAAAGCAACCGCGAACTTCAACAGGATTTATTGACAGGTTCCTAGTTACAGCCGAAGCCTATCATATTCCTTGTGTGATTGTATTTAATAAAATTGATTTGCTTGAAGATGAAGATGATTTAAATAATCTTATTTCTGCTTACGAAGATATTGGATACCATTGCATTAAAACATCCGTAACAAAATCTATAAATCTGGATGTTTTTGAAGAAATATTTAAGGATAAAATAAGTTTATTGTCGGGCCATTCAGGAGTTGGAAAGTCGGCACTGATAAATACTCTCGGACTGGAAATTGAATTGAAAACCGGTGATATTTCTGAATATCATGACAAAGGTATGCATACAACAACCTTTGCAGAGATGTTTATGCTTGATAAGAATACATCAATAATTGATAGTCCTGGTATAAAAGAGTTAGGATTAGTAGGCTTTGAAAAATATGAATTAGGGCACAGGTTTCCTGAAATCAGAGAGTTGCAGGCCGATTGTAAATACAATAACTGTTTGCATTTGAATGAGCCGGAATGTGCCGTGAAGAAAGCATACAAGGAGGGAAATATTAATTACTTCAGATATGAAAACTATCTCAATATTTTAGATAGCATTTAATTATTCGGAACCGAATTCCATTAAATATGCCTTTATAAATTCATCCAGATCACCATCCATAATTCCTTGCACGTCAGATGATTCGTGATTTGTCCTTAAATCCTTTACAAGTTTATAAGGATGCATGGTATAAGACCTTATTTGTGATCCCCACTCAATTTTCTTTTTGCTGCCTTCTATTTTTGCCTGCTCGTCTTCCTGTTTTCGTATCTCAATTTCATAAAGTTGTGATTTAAGCATTTGCATTGCTTTTTCTCTGTTTTGTCCTTGAGATCGTGTTTCCTGACACTCAATTACAAGCCCTGAAGGATCGTGATGTAATCTTACTGCAGTCTCAACTTTATTTACATTTTGACCACCCGGACCACTTGACCGAAATGTATCCCACCAGATATCTGCAGGATTTATCTTAATTTCTATGCTGTCGTCCACAACAGGATAAACATAAACTGACGCAAATGAGGTATGACGTCGATTGGCTGAATCGAATGGTGATAAACGAACCAAACGGTGTACACCATTTTCACCTTTCAAATAACCAAAAACATAATCTCCTTCAATTTCCAGGGAAACTGATTTTATTCCAGCTACATCACCTTCCTGATAGTCTAGTTCCTTTACTTTAAAATTCTGTCTTTCAGCATAGCGAATATACATTCGCATAAGCATTTCCGCCCAGTCCTGACTTTCGGTTCCACCGGCCCCGGGATTGATTTTCAGAATGGCATTTAGTTTGTCTTCCTTCTTGCTTAACATTTGGAAAAACTCAAGATCCTCTACCGCTTTCAGGCATTTGTTGAACTGCTTATCCAACTCTTCCTGAGATGATTCTTCCATTTCAAAAAATTCAACTAAAACTTCCAGATCATCATATAACTCCTTTGCATGGGCATATGATTCAGTAATATTTTTTTGTTCTTTGATGTGTTTTAATAATGTCTCAGCTTTTTTGGGGTCATTCCAGAACTCAGGGTCGTGAGTTTTTTCTTCATCTTCCTCAATTTCAATTATTTTACGGTCGATGTCAAAGATACCCCCTCAAGGCTTCAAGCCTCTTAAATAGTTCTTTTGCAGAATCGGAAGAATACATAAATTATTTGTTTAAAATTTTCACAAATATAGAAGATTTTATGGCATTTAATCCACGGAAATTGATTTAGAAAATAATAGGGTTTTTATAATTCCTCATTTAAAATTTTGAAAACTAAGGAGGCCTGAAATCCTTTCTGCTTGCAGAAGTTTACCATTTTTGCTTTTCTTTTATACTCATCGGGCTCATTTATATTTTTTGATGATATAACCGACTTTAATGTATCAATATACTCTTTCTCATCAATTTCATTCAGGGCCATCTGAATATATATCTCGGGAACATGTTTTTTCGTCAAAGCATAGAAAATCTTGTTTTTACCCCACTTATTATTTCTCAGTTTGCCATTGGCGAAAGCAATTGCATAACGCTCTTCGTTAATATAGTCTTCACTCTCTAACTGCTGAATTATTTTTTCGATACTATCTTCAGAAGCCCTCCATTGAAGTAACTTCGACTTTACTTCATAAATACATCTTTCCTGATAATCGCAGAAACTTTTGGCTTTTTCGTAAAGAAAACTTTGTTGTGGTGACATTTCTATAAAATTTCCCCCAATATACTAATTTTAATCGTAAACCTGTAATAGAGTAACTTCGAAAACCAATACTGAATATTCTGGTATTCCAATTTTTTCTATGCCTCCGTAACCCAAATTTGATGGAATTATCAGTAACATTTTTCCGCCTTCTCCAATATATTGAAGACCTTCTATCCATCCTGGGATCATACTTGCCAATTGAGCATTTAATTCAGTTGAACCATCATCGAAGACTGTACCATCAAGTAAGTAGCCTTTATACTTTGCAACTATAAATGAATAATAATCTGGATGGTTATCATCACCTTCCTCATATATGATATAGTGTAGCCCACTTTCTGTTTTTGTTGTTTCCAAATTATTGGCAAGCACATAAGCTTCTATTAGTTCCTGGTCAATTTCTTCCTGAGAAGGACCTTTGTCGCAGGCTTCGAAACTTAAGATTGAAAACCCAATTAGGGCAAATAATAATATCCTTTTTAACATTTGATTTCAATTTATGACTGCAAAGTTACAATTAAACATAATCTGTGCCATTCTTTATTGATTTTAATAAAAATTGTTTTCTTACTTTTGTGCTCTTTATGAAAACTGATAACACAATATATCTGGCACCATTTCAAGGAGTTACAACCTTTACTTACCGTGATATCTATACTAGATATTTTAAAGGAGTTGATAAGTTGTTTACTCCTTTTTTTACTTCTGTGCATAAAACTAAAAGCCTTGGTAAAAGAGGAGTTGACTTAAATTTTATAAATCAGAATAAAATAGAAGTAGTACCTCAAATATTATCCAAAGATCCTGAAGAAATATTGAGATTTGCCGAATTTTGCAGCCATAAAGGGTTTAAAGAAATAAACTGGAATTTAGGATGTCCCTATCCAAGGGTCGCCAATAAAAAGAGAGGCTCAGGATTACTTCCTTACCCTCAGGAAATCCATAAGATATTAGACCATATCGAAGATAGTTTTCAAATCAAATTTTCTATAAAATGTCGATTAGGCTATTTTTCTGAAGAAGAAATTTTTCCTTTGCTGGATGTATTTAATAATCATAATATCTATGAGTTGACCATTCATGCCCGAATTGGAAAACAATTGTACCAGGGAGATGTTAAAACAGAAGTTTTTGAAAAAGTAATTGATAAGTGTAAAATTCCTCTTGTTTATAATGGGGATATTTTTACAAAACAGGATTTTGATGATTTTCAATCCGATTTTAAAACAGTCGATAAATGGATGATAGGCAGAGGTCTCCTAAGAAATCCGTTTCTGCCTGCTATTATTAAAGGCTATGAAGTTCCTGATATTGAAGAGCAAAAGGCCTACATTTATAAGTTTGTTACGGACTTATATTTGGCATATTCAAAAAAAATGAACGGACAAGCACATGTTATAAATGTTATGAAGGAATATTGGAGTTTTCTTTCGTATTCGTTTGATAATCAACAAAAAGTGTTTAATCTAATTAAGAAAACGAAATCTCCTGAAGAATATGAAAATGCTGTAGCAAGAGTTTTTGATTTGTATGGGTGGGTGGCTGAATTATAAAAGCTAACATTTTATTTTTTTAGCCAGAAAAACTGCTCTTTATTGCCTCTAATATTTGAAATACATATATGTAAAAGTGTATCATTTTTCACTTCGTAATTAATTATAGATGGAAATTCATTTTCAGGGTTTATAAAAGTCCATTTTGCTTTTTTTGCTTTTTCTAACTTAAAATCAGTGGATTTCCCCGACTTCAGAAATACAGAATAATAAACTGAATCGTTTTTAATTTTGATCGATAATCTTTCATAGAAAGAGGTGTCCTGATTATTTAAACTATAACCTTCACCTTTTAGTTCATTTTCATTAATTCGACTCCAGTTTTCATTAAAGGCAATGCCTTTATAAGATTTCCATTTTCCTTCAAGCAATTTTAAGTCCTGCATACTCTCCTTAGCTGTAGGTTTATAGCAGGAACTAAACATTACAATTAATATGCTTATAGCTATTAACTTTATATATTTTAACTTCTTTGTAGATTTCATAAAAATGATTTACAATCAAATAATTGCAGACAAAGATAAAATTAGTTATTTTTACATGACCACTTTGAAAAAATTTGAATAAACACCAAAATAATTAATATGAAAACTTATAGGAAACTTACATTGCCATTTTTATTTTTGATAATTTTTATACCGAATGTAATTAACGCACAGTCCATCGACTGGGTTAGAAATTCTGGTGGAGAATCAAGTGATCAGGCCTATTGCATAAGTTCTGATAACGATGGAAATGTTTATATGAGCGGTTGGTTTTCAGGAAACGCTTATTTTGGTGATTTTGTTTTGAGCAGTGAAGGAGGCAAAGACATTTTCATTGCAAAATATAATAGTAGTGGCGAGATATTATGGGTGAAAAAAGCCTGGGGGGCTGGTGATGATGTGACCGCTGGTATTACAACCGACTGGGATGGGTTTCCTATAATTACCGGGTGGTTCCAAGAGGCTTTGCATTTTGGAGATTTTGTAGTAGAAAGCAATGGAAGCTACGATATGTTTGTAGCCAGATATAATGCTGAGGGAGATGTAATATGGGCCAAAAGTGCAGGTGGAGAAGGAGATGATTATGGTAACCGGTTAACAACTAATGCTGAACATGATGTTTTAGTTGCAGGTAGTTTTCGCTATACAGCAAATTTTGGAGATGACAATGCAATTATAAGTGAAGGTAATAGAGATATTTTTATTGCAAATTATTCAAATTCAGGCAATCTTCATTGGGTGAAAAAGGCTGGTGGTGTTGGAGAAGACAGAGCATACAGCATAGTTAGCGATGAAAACAATGGAGATATTTATTTCACAGGAATGTTTAATGGTAAAGCAAATTTTGGAGATAATTTTATTGAATGTACATCCATTGTAGGTTCTTTTGTGGCTCGTATGGATGCAGCCGGAAATTTTCTATGGGCCAAAAAAGGAATTGGGGGAGCTAATGATTATGCAAGAGGTTTTGGAATTGGACTTGATGCAGAATCACACATATATTCAAATGGCACATATTCGGGCAAGTTGATTTACGCTGATAATGTGGTAGAATCCTCAGGAGGTCAATTTGACTTTGATACATATACTCTAAAGATGAATCAGAGTGGTGAAGTTTTATGGCTAAAGACAGGTGGTGGATATGGAATGGATCAGGGAAGGGATTTGTTTACAAAAAGTAACGGTTTAACATTCACAACTGGTTTCTTTTCGGGAAATGCAGCTTTTGGAGATATTACATTAGAAAGTACAGGTAAAGCAGATGTTTTTATTGTTGCGTACAATAGTGCCGGAGCCATAGAATTTGCAGAAAAGTCAGGAGGAAATTTTCTGGATTATGGATATGGTATTTGCGATGGAGCATCGGAACCGTCAAGTCTTTATTTTTGCGGGAATTTCCAGGAGCAAGCTGCTTTTGGAGATTACAGCATTGAAGGCTGGGGAGGAATGGATATGTTTGTAAGTAAATTGACATATGGAAATAGTTCAGTGAATGAAAATGATAAATCAAATATTAGTATTAACCCAAACCCTTCAAATGGAATATTTAAAATATCCTTAAATAGGCTGAGTCCAACTTCCAGAATTAATATTTATACAGTGGATGGAAAATTGGTCTACACAAAAACAATTTCAGATTTAGAAACAGATTTGTCATTGGATTTAATTCCAGGCACTTATAATTTGCAGTTGTTACCAGAAAATCAGAATCATAAAATCATTGTGAAATAGAATACGATGGAAAACAAAAAGGAAATAACAAAATTATTGCAAACGCAATTAGATAATATCGATTCAAAAAACTTTAACCTTGAATCCTGGAAAAAGTATAATCACCTTTTACTATCCAGGATATTTGGGTCTGATGATGAGAAAGTTAAGCAGATAGACCTTTTGGAATATGAGCATAGTTCATGGTCGTTGAGAGATGCCTCTGGCAATGATTCCTATCTTGGTAAAACCAAAAAACTGGCAAAAGAGATCATTAATGCTTCCATTGATGAAATTAAAGCCTTTGGTATAAAAAATAAGAACAAGGAAAAAAGCAGTGCTGATGTTGAGCAGATGATTAGTTTTATTTTTGATGAACTAAAAGGGTCTCAGGTGAAGGAAATAAATAAAATACTCCAAGATGAACTTTCTGATGAAGAGAAAAAGAGACAGGTTTATGAAATAATTACTGAACTGAATGAAAGAACAAAAGATGAGTTGATTAGTAATATGATTCTCTTTCAATCCAAGATGTAAAGGGGATGTGGTTTTTTCGTTAAAGTTTATTAAGAAAGGCGGATAAAAATCACTATAATTAATATTTTTATCAATTATTAAATCATTAAATACACACACATATGAAGATTAACAGATACGTTGATATTTCAACTATTGAAAGAGAAGCAAAAAAGGACTACATCGACCGTCATTCTCCATTTATCCATTGTGATGATAATGCAAAATCAGGTGAAAAATTTACTGTAAAAGTGAAATTAGGAAATGAGTATACTCATCCTGATGACTTTGATCATTATATCGCAAACGTTCAACTTTGGAATAGGGAAACACTTCTCGCAGAAGCAACATTTACTCCTGGAACTCTAGGAAATAAACCAGGACATGTGGAAGTAGATTTTAATATCGTTCCTTCCAGAGATATGAAATTGCTTGCAACAGCCTATTGCACTAAACATGGACTATGGCATAGTGATGAAAAAGAAGTTTCAGTTAGTTAATTGAAGTAAAATAAAATGATTTGAGGAGGTTTTTTTAACCTCCTTTTTTTATTTAAGTTTCAAAATTATTTTAATTAACATTTAATAGAAGCTAATTATCCTTTAAAAAACTTCTAATAGCAGCACTTTTGTCCTCTAAAGCCCATATAATCAAGCATTAATGATGCTTGTTATATATAAACATCAAAGTCGGAAATGAATTCGCTTTTTGCTTAAATTTGCACCCAATTTTTTTATGATCAATTAAATACAATCTTTTTAATGTCAACAGGATATAAAGAATATAAGAACCTTAATTTAACGGGAATTGCAGATGAAGTTCTGAAGTTCTGGGAAGAGAATGATATTTTTAATAAAAGCATGGAATTAAGAAAAGGAAATGATCATTTCGTTTTCTATGAAGGTCCACCATCGGCAAACGGCGTTCCTGGAATTCATCATGTTATGGCCAGAACTATTAAGGATTTATTTTGTCGCTATCAAACTCTTAAGGGAAAGTACGTTGAAAGAAAAGCAGGATGGGATACTCACGGACTTCCTGTGGAAATTAGTGTAGAAAAGACTCTTGGAATTACAAAAGAGGATATTGGCAAAAAAATTACTGTTGAAGAATATAACAAAGCCTGTAGAAAAGAGGTTTTAAAATATAAGGATCTTTGGGATGACCTAACGAAAAAAGTAGGATACTGGGTCGACCTTGATAACCCCTATATTACTTTCGATAATAAATATATAGAATCGGTTTGGAATTTAATAAAGAAATTGTTCGACAATGACTTACTTTATAAAGGATATACCATACAACCTTATTCACCTGCAGCGGGAACGGGTTTAAGTACACATGAATTAAACCAGCCGGGATGTTATAAAGACGTTACTGATACCACTGCAGTTGCTCAGTTTAAACTTAAGAAGGAATCAGTTTCTCCCTCAGTTTTGAAAAATGTTGAAGGTGATCTATATATGATAGCATGGACAACAACTCCATGGACATTGCCTTCTAATACTGCCTTGGCTGTGGGTGATAAAATTGAATATGTTACCGTAAGAACTTTTAATCCATATACAGGAGAACCTGTAAATATTATACTAGCTAAAGAACGCCTTAGTGCATATTTCAAAGCCGAAAATGAAAATTTGAGTTTTGAAGATTATAATGCAGGGGATAAAAATATACCATACAAAATTATTGGATCTCATCCTGGTTATGAGTTAACTGGAATAGTTTATGAGCAATTGTTTCCATGGGTAAAGCCTATGGGCAAGGCTTTTGAAGTAATTCCTGGTGATTTTGTTACCACCGAAGATGGAACAGGTATAGTTCACATTGCACCTACTTTTGGTGCGGATGATGACAGAGTAGCCAAAGCCATGGGAATAGAACCTCTGGTATTACTCGATAAGACTGGCGATCGCAGACCTATGGTTGACCTGAGAGGAAGGTTTTTCAAAATGGAAGACCTGGATGATGATTTTGTTGAAAAGCATATTGATAAACAACTTTATTCAGAATTTGAAGGCAGGTTTGTAAAAAATGCTTTCGACGAATCTTTAACTGATAAAGATGCTACTCTTGACATTGATCTCTCTGTAAGTTTGAAAAAATCAGGATTAGCATTTAAAGTTGAAAAGCACGTCCACAATTATCCACACTGCTGGCGTACTGATAAACCTGTACTCTATTATCCATTGGATTCTTGGTTTGTAAGAACTACCAAAATGAAGGACAGGATGATAGAGTTAAACAAAACTATCAACTGGAAGCCAAAAGCAACTGGCGAAGGAAGGTTTGGCAATTGGCTTGAAAATTTAGTCGACTGGAATCTTTCAAGGTCCCGATTCTGGGGAGTTCCCATTCCAATTTGGGTAACAGAAGACAGGACTGAAATAAAAACATTAGGCTCGGCAGAAGAGTTAAAAAAAGAAGTTGAGAAATCACTTGCTGCAGGCTTTATGAAGGATAATCCTATGGAAGATTTTGTCCCGGGAGATATGTCTAAAGAAAATTATGAAACATTTGATTTTCATAGGCCTTATGTCGATAAAATTGTATTGGTTTCCGAATCAGGAAAGGCCATGTATAGAGAGCCATCATTAATAGATGTATGGTTCGATTCAGGTTCTATGCCATATGCACAATTCCATTATCCATTTGAAAATAAGGAAACATTTGAAAATAATTTCCCTGCCGATTTTATTGCCGAAGGAGTGGATCAGACCAGAGGTTGGTTTTTTACTCTTCATGCCATAGCAAGCATGCTTTTCGATTCAGTAGCATTTAAGAATGTTGTCTCAAACGGATTGGTTCTTGACAAGGCTGGTAACAAAATGTCGAAGCGCCTGGGCAATGGAGTAGACCCATTTGAAACTATTGGTAAATTTGGCCCAGATGCTACTCGTTGGTATATGATTACCAATTCTCAACCATGGGATAATTTGAAATTTGACATAAATGGTGTTGATGAGGTTCGTAGGAAATTTTTGGGAACACTTTATAATACCTATGCTTTCTTTGCGCTTTATGCTAATATTGATGGCTTTAAGTATGAAGAAGCAGAGATTCCAGTTAGTGAAAGAACAGAACTCGATAGATGGATATTATCTGAGTTAAACTCACTTATAAAGGAAGTTGATGATGCTTATTCAAATTATGAACCCACAAGAGCTGGTCGTGCTATACAATATTTTGTTACTGAGCACCTTAGTAATTGGTTTGTACGACTTTCAAGAAGAAGGTTCTGGAAAGGTAATTACTCAAAAGATAAGATAGAAGCTTACCAAACATTATATCAATGTATGGAGGTAGTTTCCCAACTGACTTCCCCAATAATACCATTTTTTGCCGACCGCTTATTTAGGGATCTTAATAAAGTAAGTAACAGATATAAGTTTGAATCTGTTCACTTGACTGACTTCCCAGTTGCAGATGAAAGTTTGATCGACAAAGAATTGGAAGATCGTATGGAGTTAGCACAGAAAATATCATCCATGGTATTATCTTTGCGAAAGAAGAATAATTTAAGGGTAAGACAACCACTTAACAAAATAATGTTACCGGTACTAAACCCAAGGTTTATGGATCTGGTAAGAAAAGTGGAAGACCTTATTTTATCAGAAGTTAATGTAAAAGAAATAGAATATCTTACTGAGGATTCCGGAATTTTAGTTAAGAAAATTAAACCTGATTTTAAAGCACTTGGACCAAAGTATGGCAAACTTATGAAGCAAATTGCAGGAGCAATAATGCAATTTTCACAAGATGATATTAAGAAATTGGAAAAAGATGAATCCATTATCTTAGATATTGCTGATCAGAATGTTGAGATACTAATTAGTGATGTTGAAATAATTACTCAGGATATTCCAGGCTGGAGTGTCGCAAACCAGGATGATATCACAGTAGCTTTAGATATTACTATCACCGAGGAATTAAAGCAGGAAGGATACGCACGTGAGTTGGTAAACAGAATCCAAAATTATAGAAAAGATTCTGGGTATGAAGTAACAGACAGAATAAATATTAGAATTTTAAAATCTGAAAGTACTTACGAGGCCTTTAATTCGTTTAGTGAATATATTTGCGCGGAAACTTTGGCAGACATTGAATTTGTTGAAAATCAGGGCTTAAATAATGCTATAGAATTTGATATAATAGATGATGTTAAAACGGAAGTGGAGATTGTAAAAATTTCTTGATAAAATGATACCGTTTAACTAATAAAAACATGGAAATTTAATTATATTTATCATCTTTTTTTAATATCATTAATAACAGGAGGGAATTATGAACGAGAATGCAAATGATAGAATAAAAACTAAATATTCTGATGAAGAATTGCAGGAATTTAGGGAAATAATCGAAAAGAAATTAAAATCAGCTAGAGAAGATCTCGAACTACTTGTTGAAGCATATACAAATAAAAGTGATCATGGTACAAATGATACCTCACCAACTTTTAAGGTACTTGAAGAAGGACAACAAGTTTTGTCAAAAGAGGAAAATAGCAATTTGGCTTCCCGACAGATGAGGTTTATTCAAAACTTGGAAAATGCCTTGGTTAGAATTGAGAATAAAACCTATGGTATTTGTCGTGTTACTGGTAAGTTGATTAGTAAAGAGCGACTTAGAGCAGTGCCGCATGCTACTCTTAGTATAGAGGCAAAAAACAATCAGGCAAAGCAGAAACGCATTTAATAACAACTTTTTTTGAAAAAAGCTGCATTAATAATTTTTTTAGTACTTATTCTGGATCAGACATTAAAGATCTGGATTAAGTTACATATGACCATTGGTGAGGAAATACCTGTTCTGGGAAATTGGTTTAATCTTTATTTTACCGAAAATAATGGAATGGCCTTCGGTATGGAATTTGGAGGAGAATGGGGAAAATTATCTCTAAGTATTTTCCGAATTTTTGCTGTAATTGCCATTTTTGTATATCTGTTAATTATTAGTAAAAGAAAAGCAAACGGAGGTTTAATATTTGCAGTATCTATGATTTTTGCCGGAGCAATTGGAAATATTATAGATAGTGTTTTTTATGGTTTGATATTTACCTCAAGTTCCTATCACACAGTTGCTGAATTAACAACTTTTGGACAAGGATATTCTAGTTTTTTGCATGGTAAAGTAGTGGATATGCTATACTTCCCGATAATAAATTTACAACAATCCGACGCGCCTTCATGGATCCCTTCATTCCTTTTTGGCTATGATGATCATTTTGTGTTTTTTCGACCCATTTTTAATATCGCCGACTCAGCAATCACTACAGGTGTCTCATGGCTTCTCATATTTGAAAGAAAGAATCTGAAACTATAATATCTTTCATTTATTTCATAAAAATTAATATAGGGCAATTATTGTATTTTTGCTCGAAAATTGCATAATCAAATGAGCATTTTAAAACATCCTGCTGAAGTAGAAATTATGGCTCCTGTTGGTTCTTATGAATCATTAATGGCTGCCATTCAGGGAGGTGCTAACTCAGTTTATTTTGGTATTGGCAAATTGAATATGCGTTCCAAATCATCTAAAAACTTCACTTTCGATGATCTTAGGAAAATTTCAAGTATTTGTAAAGAGAATAAAATCAGGACTTATATAACCCTGAATACGGTTATTTATGATTCAGAACTAGATAATATGCGTCAGATAGTAGATGCAGCTAAGGAAAATGAAATTACTGCCATTATTGCTTCTGATCAGTCTGTAATTCAATATGCATATAGTCAGGGAGTTGAAATACATATGTCTACCCAAGCAAATATTACTAATATAGAGGCTGTAAAATATTATTCGGCCTTTGCTGATGTGATGGTAACTGCAAGAGAACTAGAAATAAAGCAGGTAAAATCAATTATTGAGGCCATCGAAAAGGAAAATATTTGCGGTCCCTCCGGAAAAAAAGTACAGATAGAAGTTTTCGCTCATGGTGCTTTATGTATGGCAGTTTCAGGCAAATGTTATTTGAGTCTGGATAATTTGAATTCCTCAGCCAATAGAGGAGCATGCTTGCAACAATGTAGAAGAAAATATACGGTAACTGATAAGGAAACAGGAACTCAATTGGATGTCGACAATGAGTATATAATGTCACCAAAAGATCTGAATACTGTAGCCCTTTTGGATCATATTCTTGATGCAGGTGTAAGGGTTTTGAAACTGGAAGGCAGAGGAAGGTCGCCCGAATATGTTAAAACAATAACTTCAGTTTATAGAGAGGCAGTTGATGCCTGGTTCCTAAATCAATATACTCAGGAGAATATAGATAAATGGAATGCAAGATTGTCAAAAGTATATAATCGTGGATTTTGGGATGGTTATTATATGGGACAAACTTTTGGCGAATGGACAGAAGATTATGGAAATCAAGCTACTGAGAAAAAAGTTTATATTGGCAAAATAACTAATTACTTCGGAAAAATAGGTGTGGCGGAAATAAAACTTGAAAGTCATAATCTAAAACTTGGAGAAGAAATAAAGATTATTGGTTCTGCAACTGGGGTTTATGAAGATATCGTAGAGGAAATTAGATTGGAACTGGAGCCCGTAAATGAAGTAAAAAAGGGCGATTTGTTTTCAGTTAAAACAAAGGATGTAGTTAGAAGAGGGGATAAACTTTATAAAATAGTACCAATGTAAGTGCAGTAATTTGTATATAAATTTAATTCATTTTCTTGATTAACTTTGAACCCTTAAACATAAATTTACAATGGAATTACACGAGCTGGCAGTATTGAGCGGTTTTATTTTACTTGTAGCAGTAATGCTTGCTTTCGATATTGGCATCTTTAATAAGAATAATCGTGAAGTAAAATTTAATGAAGCACTAGCTTACACTATTCTGTGGGTTTCGGTAGCCTTATCATTTTGGGTGGGTATATATTTCTTTGGACACCTTTTACATGGAATTGAGAATATGGACCATCTGAAAGATGTTGTTCAAAACTACGATCATAAAATTAATCTTGTGGAAGGCGATTTTGAAAAATCACTTGCCATTTATCGACAGAATTTAGGATTGGAATATATTACCGGTTATATTATAGAATATTCATTATCAGTTGATAATATTTTTGTAATTCTGATGATTTTTATTTCATTCGGTGTAGATAAGAAGTACTATCATAAAGTTTTGTTTTGGGGAATTTTGGGGGCAATAATTATGCGTTTCCTATTTATTTTTTTAAGTTCTGCCTTAATCCAAAAGTTTGATTGGATACTTTACTTTTTTGGTGGATTATTAATTTTCACAGCTATAAAATTATTCCTTGACAGGAATAAAGAAGAAACAATAGATACTAATAATCACTTTGTAGTAAAATTTGCTTCAAGGTTTTTGAGGGTTGATGAAAACGACAATAGTGGAAATTTCTTTACTAAAAAGGATGGTAAGATATATGTTACAGCATTGTTTGTAGTTGTTTTAGTAATTGAAGTTAGTGATGTTATTTTTGCAGTAGATTCAGTACCGGCAATTTTTTCAATCACTAAGGATCCCTTTATCGTTTATTTCTCGAACATATTTGCCATCATTGGTTTACGATCTTTATTTTTCCTTCTCGCCAGTATAATTGATAAATTCAGATTTATAAAAATTGGCTTGTCAGTCTTACTTGGGTTTATTGGTTTAAAAATGCTTTTACATCATGTGGTTGAACTCTCCACTATGACATCACTAATTATTGTATTGGGAATACTTTCATCAAGCATTATACTATCTGTACTTATACCTGAAAAAAAAATTGCCGGGACAAAATAATCCCGACAATATGATAAATATTATTATAAGTTTACTGCAACAACTTCCTTAATTTCCGGAAGTACCTTTTTTAATGTTGCCTCAACTCCATTTTTAAGTGTCATAGTGCTGAAAGCACAAGAACTACAAGCGCCTGTTAGTTCAACATTTACAATATTGTCGTCAGTAATTTCAATTAGTGTCAAGTCGCCACCATCTTGCTGTAGATATGGGCGTACCTGTTCAAGTACATTTTCTACTTTAGTCTTTAGTTCTTCTCTATTTGCCATAGTTCTGGTTTTAAAAATTAAACGCTCTTACTTATATTTTTTGCAAGATCATGGAAGGCCTGACTTACAGGATTATCGTTTTTAAGTGAAATGGGATTTCCCGTATCACCACCTTCTCTTACTTTCTCTATCATAGGGATTCTACCTAAAACAGGTATATTGAGTTCTTTAGCCAACTCATCACTGGCTCCTTTCCCAAATATGTAATATTTTTTTTCTGGTTGATCATCAGGTATGAAGTAAGACATATTTTCTACAATACCCAATAGAGGTATTTCAAGTTTATCTTGTCGATACATCATTGCTGCACGTCTTACATCTGCTACTGCAACTTTTTGTGGTGTGGTTACCAATACAGTTCCCCTGATATTATAACTTTGTGCCAGTGTTAACTGGATATCCCCAGTTCCTGGTGGCATATCTATAACAAGGAAATCTAAATTTCCCCATTCTGAGTCATTCATTAACTGATTAAATGCATTATTTATCATTGAACCACGCCACATTAATGCCTGGTCGGCCTTAACAAAAAATCCCAGTGAAAGTATTTTTACTCCATGGTTTTCAATGGGAATCATAATTGGTTTCCCTTCTTTTTCTAAAACGCCTGGTCTGCCATCTTCAACATCAAACATTATAGGAACTGAAGGCCCCATTATGTCAGCATCCAAAATTCCAACACTCTTTCCTAGTTGGGCCAGTGAAACAGCAAGATTGGCTGCAACAGTAGATTTACCAACTCCTCCTTTACCACTTATAACAGCAATAATATTTTTAACTCCTGATAATGGGCCTCTTCCAAGATCCTTTTCGGCAATTGGCTTAATAGTAGTATTTACACCATCACCAAACTCCGTTTTTAAAGTTTTTTCTATTGAATTACTTACAATTCCTACTGCAGGATCATCAAGTTTTTCAAAAACAACTTCTACTTTGATTTCGTTTTCCTGTATTTCTATATCATTAACCATCCCTAGATCAACAATGTTGTTGGCCTTAGCAAAAAAAATGACCTGCTTTAAGGCGTTGGTTACTAGATCTTTAGTAATTGACATTATGTTAATATTTATTTAGACTTAATTATAATAATATTAATTTATGAAGCAAAATTAGATAAATAATCGATATAAATCAGGCAATTAACTTAATTTATAATGGAGTTTAAATAAGTGAAGTATTTGGGTTTAATATTCTTTCAATTCAACACTTGGATCCCATAAAACATTTTCAAAATCTTCAATTTTGTCGTTATGGATTTTTATACCTTCTGAAATCAATAATTCAGCCATTGTATTATTACCACCAAAGTGTTGTTTTCCTGTAAGAAGTCCCTTACTATTTACTACTCTGTGGGCAGGAATATTTTTTGAGGATGTTTTTGAGGAATTCATTGCCCATCCTACCATACGGGCCGAACCCCTGCTACCCAGGTAGTTTGCAATAGCTCCATATGAACATACTCTGCCATAGGGAATCTGCTCAGCGACTTCATAAACTTTATCAAAGAAATTTTTATCCATTTGAAAAAACTATGTTTAGAATATCTCAGGATTTAATTTAAATTTCAGGAATTTTATTTTAGTACCATGTTCCAGCCATTTTTTCTCATAAAATGTTTGGATTTCAGTAATTTCGTTTTCTATACCTTCCTTATATATATCGTATGATTTATATAATATTTTATGGGAGTACTCGGCAATAGTATCAAGTGTTGATTCAAATACTATAATATTATCTGTTTTCAGGTTAATAATTGAGTCTTGTTTAATAAAACCAGTATATCTTTTAATATATTCAGGTGAAGTTAATCTCTTTTTTGATTTCGTGTCTCTAGCATGTGGGTCAGGAAATGTAATCCATATTTCTGAGATTTCTTCACTAGCAAAAAAATATTCAATAAGGTTCATTCTGCTGCGAATAAATGCAACATTTTTTAAGCCCTTGTCACTGGCATCTTTTAATCCTTTCCACAATCTTGCTCCCTTTATATCTACTCCGATAAAATTTTTATTAGGATAACGCTCTGCAAGTCCAACAGTATACTCACCTTTGCCGCAACCTAATTCCAAAACAATATCATTATTGTTTTTAAAATAGTCCGTTGCCCACTTACCTTTTAAATCAACACCTTTAACAACCTCATCATATGAAAATTGGAATAAGTTGTCGAAAGTTAAGTTTTCAGCAAACTTCTGAAGTTTGTTTTTCTGTCCCACAAAGCAATTATGAATTATTTTTTAAGTAACCAGGCCTGAGCGTTTGTTTCATTCCTTATGGCCAGCAATTTTCTTTCTGCATCTGCAGTATTGCTAAACCCCATATAAGCAACTCTGAAAAGCCCTCTGTTGTTTGTGTCGGCAATAACTGCATCAAAGCCACTATTTCTGAGTTTATTGACTAACCTTTCTGCATTGCTTAGTTTTCCAAAAGATCCTGCTATAATGAAAAACTTATTATTTTCAACTATAACTTCTTTGGAAATATTTTCTTTTGGTGAAGGATTATCTTCTTTTGGTGATATATATGAAACAGGCTCATCAGTATTAATTTCATTTTCAATTATATCTTCCGGCTTGTCATTTAATAAATCACTAGTTTCATCCTTGTTTTCAACTAACTTATCATCAGTAGGAGAGAGCTTATCATTTTCTGCTTCGAGTATTGATTTCTCCACGTTTTTTCTGGCTTCAATCAATAAGTCGTCTTCTTTCTCAGAACTAAATAAACCTATAAACCATCCGGCACTATTTACATTTTCTAGATGTAAGAGGCCAGCATTTACGCTTAAGTAATTATGAGGTTGACTATATACAAATGGCACAAGATGCTTTTTACTATTCCAATAGTAAAGCGCTGCATCCCTTTTATTATATATGTAGTAAGAACTAAAGACGAATAAAATTGCAAAAATAAATAGTAATTGTTGTTTAACTTTCGAGGGCTTAGAACGAGCAATCATCTTATCTGAAATTACTCCTTCAGAAGGTATCTTCCGGTCTACTTTTTTGCTATCTGTATGTTTAGTTTGCTGTTTGTTCTTAGTTTTTGAAAAAACTTCTTTTATTTTTTGTTCGTCAGACACTCTCCTGACTGCCGGCGAAACAAATGCGCTTAAACCAAATGATTCTGAGTTATAGTTTACACTATTATCCTGATTAAAAACTATATTTTCTTTGGAGTCACGATAGATATACCCAATTCTGTTGAAATTAATTTTCTTTCCGTTATTAAGGGCATTATTACAAAGCAAAACAAATTTATCAACTTTCTGTTTTGCCTCTTTATAAGATAATCCTTCATTTCTGGCAACATAGTTAATTAAAAGCCCATCATTTGCCTTAAGGTGAATATTAAAATGAATATCCTTAACCGGTGGTTTAAACTGATGAGTGAGCTTATTTATTTGAGCACTTTTTTGAGTTGATATAAAGCCTCCTAAGCCTGGTATAACAACACATTCGTAGTCATAAATTAAATCGCCTATGTATTTTGCTATTTTCATTAATAAAGGAAAAATTTAGTAAAGCTAAAGTACGCACTTGACCTATTAATTTCAAATATTGTTAATAAGTTTTTCGAGGTCTTCGGGAGTATCTATACCAAAACTCTCAATATCAGTTATATCAACAATAATTTTATTACCGTTTTCCAGCCATCTTAGTTGCTCTAGGCTTTCCATAGCCTCCAATGGTGATAGCTTCAATTTGTTTATTTCATTAAAAGTAGTAGAATTAAAACCGTAAATACCAATGTGTTTATAGTATTGGTGATTTTCCAACCATTTACTCTGCTCAATATTTCTTGCATATGGAAGTGGATTTCTACTAAAATAAAGGACTTCCTTATCATTATTAAATACCAATTTTACGGTATTAGGATCAAACAAATCTTGACTAGAGTTAATCTCCTTAGCCAATGTAGCTATTGGTGCTCCTTTTGAAGTAAGTAAATCACATAACTGATCTATTTGTGAGGGATTTATGAAAGGTTCGTCTCCCTGAATATTTACAATACCTGTATAAAAGTCAGGATTTTCAGAATCATATTGCTCAAACACTTCAAAGCATCTGGAGGTTCCATTTAAATGGTCTTTTCTGGTAAGAATCACTTCTCCATTAAACTGGTTTACTGTTTCGGCAATGCGTGCATCATCTGTGGCTACGACAATTTTACATAATTTCTTGGCTTTACTGGCTTGCTCATAAACCATTTGAATCATGGTTTTATTCCCAATTTTTGCAAGTGGTTTCCCGGGAAATCTGCTCGATTGGTATCTAGCCGGAATTATGCCAATAATATTCATATTTAAAACAGACCGTTTACTTCCACATTAACTTTTTCGATTACCTTACTTAAATCTTCAGGCTTTGTAAAATACATATTGTCTACATCCATTATCATGAGTTTGCCCTGTTTGTAGCCTTTAATCCAATTTTCATATCGCTCATTCAATAATTTAAGATAATCTAAACGTATAGATTCTTCATAATCGCGACCTCGACTTTGGATTTGGTTTACTAATGTAGGTACACTGGCTCTTAGATAAATTAATAAATCAGGAGGTTGAATAAATGAACTCATTAACTCAAAAAGAGAGATGTAATTTTCAAAATCTCTTGTGGACATTAGATTCATTGAGTGTAGATTAGGAGCAAAAATATATGCATCTTCATAAATTGTCCTGTCTTGAATAATATTATCTCCACTTCTCCTTATATCAATTACCTGACGAAACCTGGAATTAAGAAAATATACCTGCAAGTTGAATGACCAACGTTGCATATCCTCATAAAAACTATGCAAATATGGATTGTGATCCACATCTTCATAATGAGGTTTCCAGTTAAAATGTTTTGAAAGTAATTTTGTTAATGTTGTTTTTCCTGATCCTATGTTTCCAGCTATCGCAATATGCATTTGGTTTCGTATTTATTATCTTTTAATTAAGTAATTTATTTATGCCTTCTTTACAAAGTTATGCATTTCTTTAAGTTCATCAACATAATCTCTGCTATTTGATAAGCGAGGGACTTTATTCTGTCCGCCTAGTTTCTCTCTTTTTTTCATCCAGTTATAGAAAGCTTTTGGTGGTAGAGCATTGATTACCGGCTCTTTTAATACAAGATTATGGTATCTTTTTGCCTCGTAATCAGAGTTTAGTGATTTTAGTGCATTATCAAAAGTCTCCGTAAAGTATTCTATATTTGATGGTTGCTTATCGAATTCTATCATCCATTCATGATAAATTAAGTTATCATTTACAAATGGTGCTGCGGTATATTCTATAACATTGGCAGATGTTTTTTCGCAGGCCACTAAAAGTGCTTTTTCAGCATTGTCGATTATAAGTTCTTCGCCAACAACATTGATGAAATTCTTTGTCCTTCCGGTTATTCTGATTCTATAGGGTGAAATTGAAGTAAAAGTAACGGTATCTCCAATTTTATATCGCCATAAGCCTGCATTGGTTGTTATTACCATTGCATAATTCACTCCTTTTTCAACTTCGCTCAGAGAAAGCGCTTTTTCACCCTCACCACCAATATCATTAACAGGTATAAACTCGTAATATATGCCATAATCCAGCATTAAAAGGATATCATCATTTTCAAGCTGGTCTTGTATTCCAAAAAAACCTTCTGATGCATTATATGTATTAAAATAATGCATATTGTTTGAGTTAATCAAACTCTCATACTGTTTTTTATATGGATCGAAATTTACACCACCATGAAAAAATACTTCCAGATTTGGCCAAACTTCGCTAAGTGAATTTGCTCCCGAATGTTCTAATATTTTCTTAATCAAAACCATTATCCACGAAGGTACTCCTGAAAGACTTGTAACATCGTGATTAATGGTAGACTCGACCATAAGTTGTAATTTGTTCTCCCATTCATCCATGAGTGCAATACTCAAACTAGGCGTTCTCATAAATTCGGCCCATATTGGCAAATTATTCATAAGAATTGCAGATAAATCGCCTTCGTAATATGATGTATTACTAACCTCTTGAATATTTCCACTACCACCCATAACTAAACTTTTACCTTCAAAAAGTTTTGAATCGGGTACCAGATTAAAATAAATTGAAAGCATATCTTTGCCTCCCTTATAATGGCAATCTTCCAATGAATCTTCACTAATGGGGATGAATTTACTTTTAGCATCAGTTGTTCCTGAAGATTTTGCAAAGCCTATTATTTCACCAGGCCATAAAATGTCGTCCTCACCTTTCCTTAATCTGTTAATATAAGGCAATAAATCTTCATATGAACTTATGGGAACTCTTTGTTTGAATTCTTCAGTAGTCCTGATACTCTTAAACTCGTACTTATTTCCGAAATATGTGCCTTTGGCAGTGTTTACCAGTTTCTTCAATAATTCTTCCTGTACCTCATTAGGGTATTTTTTAAATAACTCAATCTGATGTATTCTCTTCTTCATCAGCCAGTTAAGTACGGAACTAATTATTGTCATAGGCCTAAAATTGTTTATTCTCCAAAATTATAAGAAAAAGCTATTATTTCTAACTTTGTTAATAATTAAATGAGATGATGATTTGCTTCCCAAATGCCAAAATAAATTTAGGCTTAGATATTTTAAAAAAAAGGAGTGATAATTTTCACGATATTGAGACCTGTTTAGTAGGTATTACCTTATGCGATGTAATGGAAATTAAAGAGTCGGATAGTTTTAATATTGAAATTTTTGGTGAAGATATTGGAGTAGAAACTGAAGGCAATATAATTTTCAGTTTGTGGGTAAAACTAAAACGCAGATTTTCATTACCCGCTTTCCGGATTAAACTCTTGAAAAATATACCTTCCGGTGCAGGTTTGGGGGGTGGTTCGTCTGACGCAGCCTTTTTTATTAAGGAAATTAATAAGGCATATAAATTAGAAATGAACGACAGCCAAATGCAAGAATTCCTAGTTGATATTGGAAGTGATTCTCCATTTTTTGTTGGAAATAATATTTCTTTGGCTACTTCCAAGGGAGATGTGCTAAAACCAATTGAATATGATAAAAAATTAGAAAGCACTTTTGTAACCATAGTAGTTCCTCAAAAAAGGATTAATACTACAAAAGCTTATGAAAATATAAGTCCTAAAAGACCAAAATTACCAATTAACGACCTTATTAGTTTGCCCATGGAACATTGGAAGTATCATATAAAAAATGATTTTGAAGAATATGTATTAGGCGAAATTCACGAATTGTCAGGAGTAAGAGATAGTTTATATAAAGAAGGCGCTATTTATGTTTCTTTGACTGGTTCCGGTTCAGGAATGTTTTCCCTGTCGGAAAAAGAATTAAATCTTGAGACTTTGCCTAAGGATTATTTTATATGGTCGGGGCGACTAATATTTTGATATTTAGAACCTAAAATATTAATTTTTAAAAGTTTAAAGATTTTTTAAGAATATAAGCATTTCCTTATTTAAAATAATTCTTAATTTTGCACTTTAAATAATTGTAAACATAAAAAAATAAATAAGTTATGGGAGTATTAGTGGGTAAAAAAGCCCCTTTATTTGAAGCTACTGCTGTTATAAATGGCGGTGAATTCGCAGAAAAATTTTCACTTGAACAATACATTGGTAAGAAGCATGTTGTTTTCTTCTTCTATCCATTGGATTTTACATTCGTATGTCCAACTGAGATTATTGCTTTTCAAGACAAAATTGAAGAGTTTGAAAAAAGGAACGTTGCTGTAGTTGGATGTTCAGTCGATTCAGAGTTTTCACACTGGGCATGGTTAAATACTGAGAAGAGCAATGGTGGAATTAAAGGTGTAAAATTTCCTTTAGTATCTGATATTTCAAAAACTATTGCAGAAAACTATGATGTATTAGCTGGCGAGTATGATTATAATGAAGAAGGAGAAATGGAATTTCACGGTGAGGCTGTAGCATACAGAGGTTTATTCTTAATTGATAAACAAGGAGTTGTTCGTCATCAGGTAGTAAATGATTTACCATTAGGTCGTAGTGTTGATGAGGCTATCCGTATGGTGGATGCATTGCAATTCTTCGAAGAAAATGGTGAGGTTTGTCCTGCAAACTTGAAGCCAGGTGATGATGCAATGGTAGCAGATGCTGACGGTGTTGCTAAATATTTAAGCAATCACTAAAATGATAAATTATTGAATATTAATTCAAGATTAACAAAAAAAAGGTGTTGTAATCAGCACCTTTTTTTTATTGTATTCGATAAACCAGAGATATTCCCCCCATATCACTTAAACCAATACTTAAATTGGAATTTTTACTAAGGACATAGTAAACTGATTTTCCAATAGCAAAACCTAGGGCAGCCCCAATAAAAACATCACTGGCCCAGTGTTCATCTTCATATAGCCTCTGAAGGGCAACACCGCTTGCAACGGTATATGAAACAATACTCACCCAAACTTTTTCTTTATATACAGAAGAGAAAAACGATGCCAAAGAAAATACGGATATTGTATGTCCTGATGGGAACCCCCTGTATTCAAATCCTTTGAAAGGTCCTTCCCATAGTCGTGGATTTGCTGGATTATCTTGATATGGTCTATGTCTGTGTGTTAAGTGTTTAATAATTTCGCCACTTATTCTGCTAATTATAAATGCCTGTGTTGCTCCTAAAGCTATTTGTCGGGATTTATTATTTTTTGTAAACAATCCTGATATATAATATGAACCAATCAATGCCGCTGGATAGATTCCATTACCCCAGGGTTCAAAAAAATATTTTGAAACAGCATCGGCACTTTTCGACTGATTATTCTGAAAGAAGTCTCTGATTTCATTGTCAAAAACATATAGTACAACACCTCCTGCTACAACAGATCCTGCCGTTATCCATTGTTTCTTATTCCATCTTAGAGGTGAAGTAGCAACTCTTTTTGAAACTTCAAGATATGACTTAAAATACTGTTTGTTAGGCTTGTAAGCATAGTTGGGGTAGTAATTTGATTGACAAAAAAGTGCTGAACTAATTATTATTAAAGATGCGATTAGTAATAGTCGTAAATGCATATTTTACATAGCTTATTCTAAGCTTTTGGCTTTATTCCAATAATAGTCCATTTCTTCCAGACTCATATCTTCTATATTATAACCATCCTTTGAAGATTGGCTTTCAATGTATTGAAAGCGTCTGATAAATTTCTTATTAGTTCTTTCAAGTGCATCTTCAGGATTGATATTAATATATCTTGCATAGTTGGTTATTGCAAATAGAAGATCGCCTAATTCGTCCTCAATTTTATCTTTATCGGCTTCATTATCTACTTCTGTTTTTAATTCATTAAGTTCTTCAATAATTTTGTCCCAAACCTGTTCCTTCTTCTTCCATTCGAATCCAACACCTTTTACTTTTTCCTGTATCCGGTAGGCTTTAATTAGTGGTGGCATAGACTTAGGTACTCCAGATAGAACAGATTTTTTTCCTTCTTTCAGTTTTAATTTTTCCCAGTTATTAAGAACATCATCTGCATCAGTAACTTCAGCATCACCATAAATATGAGGATGACGAAAAACTAATTTATCGCTTATACTATCTAATACATCTGCAATATCAAAGTGCTTTGTTTCGGAGGCAATTTTTGCGTAAAATACCAGGTGTAACATTATATCTCCTAACTCACCCTTTATTTCCATCATATTTTTATCCAAGATGGCATCAGAAAGTTCATATACTTCTTCAATTGTTAAATGCCTGAGAGAGTCTAATGTTTGTTTTTTATCCCATGGACAGCCACTTCTAAGGTCGTCCATTATTTTTAGTAGGCGTTCAAATGCTTTTAGTTTTTCTTGCATATATGGTTTAATGGTCTTCAACTTCCTGAATAATAGCAATTAAATCAGGCCCTTTATAAGGTTTAGCAAGGTAATTATCAAGGCCAGCTTCTAAAAACTTTTGCTCATCACCCGGCATGGCAAATGCAGTTACAGCAATAATATTTATTCTTTCCCAATTATTCTCACTCTCAAGTTTTCTTATTTCTTTAGTACATTAAATACCATCCATAATTGGCATTTGGATATCCATTAAAATAAGATCATATTCGTTATTTTTATATTTTTCAACTCCAACCTTGCCATTTTCAGCAACATCAGCTGTATAACCATTCATTTTTAATACTGCAAGTGCAAACTTTTGATTTAGAAGGTTATCTTCCACTAACAATACGTGCTTTAATTTTATTTTTGATTTCATATTGTAAATATATAATAACTATTCTTTAGTTGGTAATGTAAAGTTAAAAATTGTTCCTTGATTTTTCATTCTGTTTACCCAAATATCTCCACCATTCTTGTTTACGAATTCTTTGCATAAAATTAAACCTAAGCCTGTTCCCTTTTCATTATTTGTTCCTGCTGTTTTAACATTATGCCCAATACTAAACAATTTATCTACCATATCATCCTTAATACCTATCCCAGAGTCTATTACAGATATTAATACCTTTGAGTCGGAACTTTCTGTTTCAATAATTACTTCACCTTTATCAGTAAATTTTATGGCATTAGTTAACAGGTTTCTCAAAATGGTTTTTACCATATAATCATCTGCATAAACATGAGTTTTGTACTTTACCTTTGAAATTAATCTAATATTTTTTGCGACTGCTTGTGATCTGCAAAGTAAAATTACATCATTTATTAACTTGCTGAGATCAAATTGTTGGGGGTTAAATTCTATTTTTCCCATTTGCGAACGTGACCATTCCAGTATATTCTCTAATAAGTTAAAAGTAGATTGTGCAGATAGGTTAATGTTTTCAATATACTCCTTTTGGTCTTCTTTATTCAATATATCAAACTCACTTAAAAGAAGTTCAGTATAGCCCAATATTGCATTAAATGGATTTTTAAGGTCATGAGCAATTATAGAAAAGAAACGGTCTTTTGTGAGATTTGCCTCTTGCAATTCTTGTTTGCTTTTTTCTAACTGATTTAGTATACTTTTATCATGGGTGATATCTCTTGTAATGGCTGAAAAATAGTTAATTTTACCATCCAGTCCATGAATTGGTGATACCTGAGCACTTTCCCAATAAAGGTCGCCATTTTTTCTACGGCTTCGAAATTCTCCCACCCATTTCTTACCGGAACTAATATGTTTCCAGAATTCATCAGATTCTGAAAGACGAAAGTTTTCAGGATTTAACTTTCTTACATTCATCCCTATTGCCTCGGTGAGTTTGTATCCTGTTAAGGTATAAAATGCCTCATTTGCATAAAAAATAGTACCATTTACATCAAAAATTACAACAGAAGCATTGCTTTGTTCTATGGCTGCACTTAGTGTATTAATAGTTTCAAGGTTCTTTTTTCGGCTTGTAATATCAGTACCAATACCAAAAATGGCATTCTCTCCATTAAATATGGTGTTATTCATAAATATTTCAAAATATTTTACAACCCCATCCTTGTTTCTGGTTTCAATTTCATAACTATCAGGTACATTCTTTCCTTCCATCCTCATTTCAGATAGTTGCTTTGTTTTTTCCCTATCTTTTTTGCTTACTAAGTCAAAAATAGATTTTTGAAATAATTCATCTTTTTTATACCCTGATAGTTCAATAAACTTTGAGTTTGCAAAGAGGATTTTTCCATTTTTTTGCACGAACATTATGTTTGGGCTGCTTTCAACAACCAATTTGTATTTATGTTCGCTTTCCCTGAGTTTTTTGTTTGCTTCCTTAAGTTTATTATTTGCTTTTCTTCTAAGAATATTTACAAAAGCAATTATTATAAAGCCAATTATAAGTATTATAATTATTAAAGTTGTGGAATTAATATTTATCATATAATTGCTTTATATAATTATTTGCAAGATACAATTTTTAGTTAAATTAACCTACATTTGCGAAGGGATAATTATTATCTGCTTCTATCAAAATGACAAAAAAAACAATCGTCTTATTAGTGGTTTTATGTTCGCTTTTTATCTATAATTTAAAAGCTGAAAATATTATTAGTAAGAATAATATTCAATTGGAAACCCGATTACATTACGGTTTTTTATTGAGTCATCATCTGGAATTAAATAGGTATAACTCACATTTCCCAATGATAGAAATCAGCCTACAAAAATCCACATTTGGACAAAAACGATGGGAGAAAAAATATGATTATCCTTTGCTTGGCATTAGTCTGTTATACACAGATTTAGGCGCTTATGAAGAAATTGGCAATGCTTATGCTGCATTTCCCTACATTAACTTTCATCTGTACCGAAAAAATGATAATTGCATTAATTTCAGAATTGGTTTAGGATTAGCCTGGCTTGAAAACAAATTTGATAATATTGTTAATTATAAAAATTTTGCCATAGGCTCGCATTTAAATATTGCAGCCAATTTGCAATTTGAATATAGAAGAAAATTAAGCAAAAGGCTGACTGTTTCATTTGCCACCACCCTAACTCATTTTAGTAATGGTACAACAAAAACACCCAATTATGGATTGAACATATTTACTGCCAATTTAGGTCTTAGCTATTCTCTTTATGAGCCTAAACGTAAAGGTGGAAATATGTTACTTCCTGAACTATATACCTATGAATTTGATGGGCGCAAGTATATTGAAGTAAACTTTATTCTACTAGCATCCAATAAAGATATGACTCAAAGTGTTGGAGAGCGATTTATGGTTTATGCATCCTATTTAAATATAATGAAACAAGTATCGTATAAGAGTAAATTTGGACTGGGCATAGATATTACAGCCGATTTATCAGATAAATATTTTTTAGAACTACAAGAAAATTCATCTGATTATAAATCATATTCTTATATGAAAACAGGTATTAACGGGGCATACGAACTTGTGCTGTCGCGACTGTCATTCTTATTCAATGTAGGAATTTATGTGGGCGGTAAAATAAGAAAACAAGGAGACGCCTACCAGCGGTTTTCTCTAAAATATCTTTTAAATAGAAATTTAACGGCTAATTTTGCATTGAATGCCCACGCAGGTACAGCCGATTATATAGGTTTGGGAATTGGGTACCGGTTTAAGTTTATTTATAAACGGGAAATAAAGCACTATTAATTTTAAATTATGATATTTAATAAAAAAGAAACTAAAACGCTAATTATAATGCGTCATGCTAAATCATCGTGGGGTGATAGTTCTGTGAGCGACCATGAAAGAGGACTACTTGATAAAGGAATAAAACGTACCGGTAAAATAGCTGGTTTTATTCAGGATAATGGGATTAATCCTGATTTAATTATTAGTAGTACGGCAAAAAGAGCTTTGACTACGGCTAAAATTATTGCCAAAAGTATTTCTTATGAAGAATCAAAAATTAAACAATCAAAAAACCTATACCTTTCTTATGTGGATGATGTTTATGATGAATTGTTTCAACTGGACAATAGCATTGATAGCGTTATGATTTTTGGTCACAACCCATGTTTTACAGACTTGGTAAACGTTTTTGCCAATAAACCGATTGACAACTTGCCAACTTCCGGATTGGCAGTTATAGAATTTAAGACCAGTAACTGGGAAAATATTCCGGTTTCAAAATCTAAATTGAAACATTTGGTATTCCCGTCAAATCTTGATTAAAGTTTTATAAACTTCTTAGTTTCCGATAATTTACCTTCACTTTTGATATTCAGATAGTATATTCCCGCTGGTAAACCTTTTGTATCTATTGTTTTTATGGTGCTTTTATTACTTATTGAAGTTTTATATACAATATGTCCAATAGTATTGTAAATGCTTAATTCAGCGTTTTGGTAGTTGGTTAAATTATAACTGAATTTCAAAGTATTATCCACAGGATTTGGATAAATATTTGAAACAAAAATTTCCTTATGATTTTCATTTATATCAGTAATAGTAGACAATACAGAAAAACTAAGGTCATCAAAATAGAATCCATCAGCAACTACATATGAATCGGTATAAAGTAAGAATCTAATATTCACTTTTGAATTTGTAAATTCACTAATATTTATTTCTTCATAAATCCAGTCAGAGGTACCATCATAATAAGGTTCATCATTTTCAAGGTATTCATTGCCTCCCATTTTCGTATAATTTCCTGAAAGTGCTGTATAATAATTTTGTCCTTCAGGCTTAATTAATATCTGTACATAGTCGAATGCAGGTTCAATATCCCATTTTGCCCAAAATGTTAAAAATGCCATATTTACATCACTTAAATCGATAGTTGTATCGAGGTTTATATATGCATTTAAATTATCTTGATAATCAGTATCTTTCGAGTCAGTAATTGAATATGAAGGAGAATAACTATCCTCATCAGTAACATCCCATTTTGAACTGGACCAGTTTTCCATATCATCGCCATAATCAGCGAAAATAACTACCATATTACCATAAATTTTATTTATAGTGTCGGATATTGTGTAAAGTCCATTGTCTACTGTTAAAAGCAGCCTGTATTCTGTTCCTGATTCGATATTAGGTAAAAGGGTATAGGCAATTGAGTCTGTTTCCATTTGGAGAAGTGACATATTTTCAAAAGTATCAGCTTCACCAACACTAACAACATTGTCGTCGAGGCTTGTTATGCTTACGCTAAACTGTTCAGTATCGGCAAGGCCAAGTCGTTTAATTGAGTATGTAAGATAGTTGTCAGTTTCTGAGGTTATTGAAGGGGATATCTCATCAACTTCTGCATAACTTCCAACCAATTGCGCAGCAGTAATATTTTGTAACATATTTTCCTGACAAAGAGGTATTATGCGACTTATGGAAGGCCAAAAACCATCGCTGTTTCCACCAATTTCAGGTACATAAGCATAAATTTTTTCTTTAGTAGTTCTTTCACCATACATCCAGTCGTTGGAATCTCCATTAACATTATATATAGTAGTATTTGCAGGGCCAGTTGTATAATTATTTTCCAAACTCATTAGAGTAGCATGGCTATTAAAAAGATCATAATCTTCAGGTAAATCCGGAGTCCATCCCCATGAATACAATAGTAAATTTGAATAAGAATGATAGTTTAGCGCAATCTGAAATTCATGCTCATTACAGAAATCACGCATATTTTTTGTTTCTGGTTCTGAAAAAGCCCCAGTACCGCGATAGGTTTCATCATATGTATAAGGTGAAGAACCATCATTATCATTACCCCATTTATAACCATAATTTCTATTTAGATCAACTCCGTAAGTTCCATCATCATTATCATTTCTGTTTTTTCTCCACATTCCTCCGCCATTAGGGTTAGTTGTGTAGTTATATTCATAACCATCGGGATTTACAATAGGTACAAAGTACATTTCAGTATTATCAACCAGTGACTGAATATCAGTATCGCTATTATAATTTTCAAGTAAATGCCACATATAATAAATAAGTTGTTGTGGCGTGATTACTTCACGGGCATGATGTGCAGCAGTATAAAGTATTTCTGGTTCATCTTCATCAATATTAGGGTTGTCGGAAATTTTTACCCAATACATAAGCCTGCCTTCGTGGGTTAAAGTGTCGGCTGATACCACTTGTCTGGTTGTAATTAAATTAGGATATAAGCTAGCCATATCATCCAGCTCGTTCATTACTTCATCGAGGGTATAATAACCACCCATACTACCATATTCCCAATTTTGAGGAACATGCCATTCATCATTTATATTTCTTTTTATCTCATAATTGCCTTCACTGGCTCTCTCGGCATAATAACTTTTTACATCAGGGATTAATATTTTATAATCAATACCAGCATTGTCGAGTTTTGAAATTTCAATATCCGATAAGTCGGTTGTAAAGTGAACTCCTTTCCTGAATGATCCTTCAGTTATATCAATGCCCTGTTTAGCAACATCACTGATACTAGATTTTTGAAGATTAATTTTAACTTTTGAATAATAGTTTTGGGAAATTGCACTAAAAGAAATAGCAATTATAAGGGCTAGGGAAAGAATAAATTTGTTCATAAATAATGATTTAAAATGCAAAGAATAAATTGATTAATAAAACTATGACACAGAATGTTATGTTTTAGTTGTATGGGATTTACCGGATTGGTTTTTCCCATTCAAATGTTTCAATAATATGGTTTATATCACTCTCAATAAAATCGATTACCGGTTGTAATGAGTCGTTATTGGGAATGGTGTTAAAATAAAGGGCAGCCCTTACAAAATGACTGCTACTATCCGTTAAAAAAAACTGATATGGAGAAGCTGCTCCGCTGCCTACTACTCTGTAGGACAAGCCAAAAACATTTCTTTTTCTATCCACAATCAGACTGTCATAAATACCATCTGCTTTTGGTATCAATTTAGTTACTAAAGTATGTGCATCTTCAAGATATTCCCCTAAATTATTGTCTACTTTTTTATAACTAAAATGCAAAGTTGCCTTGAATTGTGGCATTTGAAGATTCATCCAGTATTTTTGATCATTTAATTGCAGATTTGTGTCAATAATGGCATAGTTGGGATATTCGAAGGCATATGGAAATACTGAATCAAAAAGCAAATAGTTTTTTTGTGGTAAATCTATTCTAAAGTATCCTCTGGGTTTTGGAGTGTAGGCTTCATCGCAAGATAATAGACTGAAAAAAGATATTATTAAAAGAGATATTATAATTTTATTTATCATTCTCTTGTTTATTAAAAGTTACTTCAATTTCTTTTAGTTTTCTAGTATCCACATCAACAACTTTAAATTCAAATTTACCCAGTTTAATTATGCTGCCTTTTTTAGGAATATTACCATTGATTTCCAAAAGCATGCCGCCCAGGGAATCACTTTCCCCTTTTACCTCATTAAAGGTTTCGTCATCAATATTTAGTAATTTACAAAAGTCGTTAATGGGGGTTTTTGCAAGAAACTGATATTTATTTTCTGCAATTATTTTGTATTCCAATTCTTCATCATCATCAAACTCATCAGAAATTTCTCCAACAATTTCTTCAATGATATCTTCCAGAGTAATTATTCCTGAAGTACCACCATATTCATCTACTACAACAGCAAGGTGAATTTTTTTAGCTCTGAAATCCTGCAATAAATCATTTATCCTTTTATTTTCAGGAACATAAAAAACAGGGCGTAATAATTTTGTCCAGTCTTTTTTGTCGTTTTCTTCAAGAAACGGAAGTAGGTCTTTAACATAAAAAATACCTAATACTTTGTCTATGTTTTCTTCATAAACCGGTATTCTTGAATATCCCGATTCAATAGACATTCTCATCATTTCTTTGAACTCAGTTTCTACACTAATTGCAAAGATATCCATACGGGACTTCATTATTTCACTGGCTTCCTTATCACCAAAAGAAGCAATCCCTTTTAATATCATTTTTTCATCTTCAGGGGCATCTTCTTCAATAGTCATTTCTATCGCTTCAGAAAGTTCGCTCATTGTAATATTATGGCCCTTTTCTCCAACTTTTTTATCTATGAATGAGGTTGATTTGACTAATAAACTGCTAAGTGGTTTCAATATTTTTCCAAGAATAATTAGGGTTCCTCCCATTAGCATAGCTACAGTTATTGGAAAACCATTAGCAAGTATTTTGGGAATAATCTCACCAAATAATAATATAACGGATGTGATAAGAACTACCTGAATTAAAAATATTGTAAGTGGATTTGACGATTCGTCGACTATAAATGTACTTAAATAGGATGATAAAATAACAATTGCAACATTTATAAAGTTGTTGGCAATCAGGATAGTTGCGAGTAAATTTTTTGGTCCGTCAAGCAGTTTTATAACATTATAACTTGCCTTATTATTTTTATCTTTAAGGTATTCAATATGACTTCTTTCCAATGAAAAAAAGGCAGTTTCAGAACCTGATATTAGCCCAGACATTAATAAAAGAACGAGCAAAATCAAGAGTGTTACAATTACATCGAATTGATAACTGCTAAACAAATCGTTAAGTATAACTATTAAATTCCCCGGTAAGGGGTCGGGATCAATGCTTTCCAAAATTTATTTGTTAGTTAACAATATTTTTTGCAAAAATAATATTAAAATGGTAGATCGTCTTCTTGATTATCAGATTGTTCTACATGATTATCAACATTTGTTTGTGTAGTGGCAGTATTATTTTCAGAATACGTTCCTTTATTGGAGTAAGACTTGTCTTCTTTACGTGAAAGTATATTTATTTTTTCTGCAATTATTTCAGTAAGATATCTATCTGCTTTAGTATCCTTGTCCTGATATTTTCTGGTTTTTATTTTTCCTTCAACATATACCATATCACCTTTGGCAATATTCTTCTCTGCCAAATACCTATATCCTACAACATTATGCCATTCTGTTTTGTCCTGCCATTCTCCTTCTCTTGTTCTATAACTCTCTGTTGTTGCCAAAGGAAAACTAGCCTTTTTTGTTCCATCATCAAAAGTAAATGTATCGGGATCTTTTCCCAAATGCCCGATTAGTATCACTTTGTTTAATCCTGCCATATAATTATGTGTTATTATTTTGTTTATTCAAAAGTAATACTTTTTAAAATTAAAGATTCAAAGAAGGCATTAATTTATGGGTCGTGGGCGTTAATTTAACATTTGTTAAACAGAATTAACTATAAAAGAATGATTTAGAACGAAAAAAAAAATGAAATAAATGATTATTTGTCCAAAATTATTTTATTTTTTCAACCAAAAATAAAATTATAATTATTAATTAAATAAAATATTGTCATTACCAAAGCAGAAATTGTAGCAGACATTGCAACAAAAACAGGAATCGAAAAAGTAGCTGTTCAGGCAGTTGTAGAATCATTGATGGAAACAATCAAAGAAACTATGGTAAACGGTGAAAACGTATACTTAAGAGGATTTGGTAGTTTTATCATTAAAGAAAGAGCAGAGAAAACTGGACGTAATATTTCAAAGAATACTACTATTATTATTCCTGCGCACAATATTCCTGCCTTCAAACCTGCAAAATCATTTGTAAACCAAGTTAAAAACGCATAGTTTTTACAAAAATATAATTTACAATGCCAAACGGAAAGAAGAGAAAAAGACATAAGATGTCTACACACAAGCGGAAAAAGCGTTTGCGTAAAAACAGGCATAAGAAGAAATAAATTTCTTAATGTGCAATAGTACGGAGGTTGTTGTTTTTCACCAATATACGGTAAAATAAGCAACCTCTGTATATTTTATATCCCCTCAAAAAGACTTATCTTCATTTTAAGTTTGCATACTGTTATTGCTTCTGATAAAAGTATTGACAGTAAGTGCATTATATTTATTAATTTTAATTGATGTGAATAAAGAATTAATTATTG
>PKTD01000267.1 GCA_002869315.1 Marinilabiliales bacterium
AGAACAATATTTCAGTTTATCCTAATCCTTCCGATGGAATCATAACAATAGATATTGCGCAAGATGCTCAATATGCTGTTAAAATAGTAGACCTCAGAGGTAAACTTATTTACGAAGGTGATATTTATAATAGCACTAAAGTGAACTTATCAGAATATAATAAAGGTATTTATTTAATTAGTCTAATTGACAAATCATCAAAAGATGTACATGTTAAGAAGTTGATTGTAAGATAAATATAAGTTATTTGTATTGAAGAAACCAGATGTTTATAATTTTAAAAACATCTGGTTTCTTTGTCATTAGAAATTAAAAATTAATAATATGAAACGATTAAATTTAGTTGGATTAATAGTTTTGATGCTGGCATCTTTTTCTTTGGTAAGTCAAAACCTGGTTCAAAATCCGGGAATGGAAAACTGGGATGACGATTCAACACCAGCATCATGGACGAAAGCAGAAAATATAAGCAAAGAATCTGTTAATATTCATGGTGGAACTTTTTCTGCAGCACATATGTCAGCAAGTTCTACACAAGACTTAAGTCAGGATGTGCAAGGTATTGTTGGCGGACAGCAATACAGAATTCAGTATTACTATTTGGATAATTCTACTTCTGCAAGAACTAGAATTTGGTCTTACTGGATGGACTCTGATGATAATTATCTTGATGATAATGTTGATGAGTTAAGACCTGGTACTTATAGCGATGATAATGCCGACTGGCAGCATTACGATTACACTCTGGTTGCACCATCCAACGCAACTCAGTTTCGTTTTGAGGTTAGAGTTTATAAACAAGATGGAATGACTGATGGTTATGTCTACTATGATGACTTTTCAGTTGAAGCAAATGTTACTAACGATCCGGAGCCTACTAATTATCCCACAGATTTTGCGGCAACTGTTGATGGACTAACTCTTACCTTATCATGGACCGATGCTATAGGTGAGCAACTTCCTTCTGGTTATTTGATAAAAGGACAGGAACTTATAGTAGCTTCTCCCGATTTTGATTATCCAGTTGATGGTGTACCTGAAACTGATGATATCGACTTTGAAGATGGATTAGTTACTGTAAATGTTGCTTATGGAGCAGAATCTTATACTTTTGAAAATATGAATCCTGGTACTCTTTATGAGTTTGCCATTTTCCCCTATTCAAATTCAGGAGATAATATTGATTATAAAACAGATGGAGACGTACCATTTGAAATGGCTGTTATTCCTGCTATCATTGTTCTTAATAATGAAGGTTTCGATGATGGACTTGGCACATGGACACCTTTCAATGTTATTGGTGATCAGGATTGGTATCAGTCGGAATACAGCGGTAAAACATTTGCCAAAATGAGCGGCTACGATAGTGGTGCGCATGATAATGAAGACTGGTTGATTTCTCCGGAATTAAATATGACTCAATACGATTCTGTTTTCTTTACTTTTGAGTCAGCCTATAATTATGATGGCCCTGCCATCCAATTGTTTGTATCTTCAGATTATGATGGTAGTAGTAATCCAAATGATTTTACATGGACGGAAATTACTGATATGGCTGTTTGGTCAGAAGGAGGTTTTGCTTTTGCTCAATCCGGTGAACTGAATCTTATGGATTATCTGATGGATAATGTTTACCTGGCATTTAAATATACATCTAATACATCTGCTGCCTCTACATGGGAACTTGACACTTTCTTAATTTATGCATATATGGGTGTTGGTGTTGATGAAACTGACGAAATTAAAGTTGATGTATACCCAAATCCGGCTTCTGATATAATAAATATTAATTCCAAAAGAGGAGGACAAATAGTAATTTATTCGGCTAACGGACAAAAAGTTATGGTGAGTGAATTAAAAGAGGGAAATAATGTTGTTAACATAAACGATATTAATACCGGAATATATGTACTTGAAATCAATTTCCCCAATGCTAAATCAGTAACTAAAAAACTGATTGTTAAGTAAACGAATTGAAAATTATTTTAAAGCCTGTTGGATGATTTTATTCAACAGGTTTTTTCATTTATTCATGCAATCTTTTCCCAGAAAAACTGTCATTTAATTATCTTGTAATTTTGTTTAACTTTACAGTCAAACAAGCAATAATTTGGCATAATTATAGTTAGAATTTTGTATTGAAATACTTAATCAAAATATTGTTAATTGCACTTGTAGTTTTTAATTACACTAATGTTTCTGCTCAGGAGTTAAGTGCATTAAGACTGGAGGTTCCGGCAGATATAGATATAGAATCGTATCACGTTGAAACTCTTGGACAAAAGGGAGTAATCATTTTTTATGAGAGTAATGAACTTACAAATGATAAGAAACGAAAATGGTACTTTGGGTTCTTTGATAGTAGTTTGAATCAGAAATGGTTAAAGTTTCTGATACTCGAAGACAAACTGAGGTTTGTAAGTAGTTATAAAACAGGCTCTAAGTTGCATCTGTTGTTTAGAAATATTGGTTCAGGAAGAAATGAATCAGGATATTACGAAATTGTAAGTTTCAATGCTAATAAAGATGCATTCGAGCAAATATCAGGAACATTTCCTGCAAGAGCAGAAATAATGGGCTTCGAAATTATAGGTAATACGGCCTGTTTAGGAATTAATATCAATTATGAAGATACAGATTTGCTCTTCGTAAACCTAACTTCAGGTGATATTGAACCTGTAAAATTGGCTGAATCCTATACAAGTTATATAGAAACTGTTTTTGCCAACCAAGTTGATAATAAGTTTTATATAGCACTAAAGGTTAAGCAGGATAATAGGTATATAAAGGACTTAATACATAAAGTTTCACCTAAAGGGAAAACAATAGAGGTAAGAGAAGTATTGCTTGACGATAATACTAAATTGCTAAGAAAATTTAGGTTTTGTAACCTTAATAATGAACTAGCTATATTTGGATTATATGATTTATATAAAGGAAAACTGAATGATTTTTCTAAAATGGAAGATGAGGATAATCCAAAAACAGCCGGTTTATTTTATATAAATTATAGTGGAGAAAATGACCTGAGTGCTAAATTCATAGATTTTCTAAAACTTGATAATATTAATGGTAGCATTACAAATAGAAAAGCCTTAATGCGAAAAAGTGCTAATGAGGATATTACTAGCGCATTCTTTAATATCAGCAAGCCAGAAGTTATGGCCAGTAATGATAACTATATATTCAGTGCAGAAATTTATAAACCTCACTATATTACAGAAACCAGAATGGACTATGACTTTTATGGCAGACCTTACCCATATAGTTATAGTGTATTTGCCGGCTATCTCTTTTACGACGTAATAATAATTTCATTTGATAAAGAAGGAAATGTTAAATGGAATAATGATTTTATTCTAAGAGACTTGAAGTCTTTCTCGCTAAAGCGACATTCAATTATCATTGATGATGGAAAATATGTAACTGCAGCCTATGTAAACAATGGTAATATTTATACTAACACATATGATAGAAATATAGATATTGCTAACGATGAGGCAGAAATAGCATCATCAAATGAAAAAGACAGAGTTGTACAGGATGAAAACAATTATATTAAAAATTGGTATGATAATAATTATATTATTTATGGTTATCAGAAAATAAATAACAGATCCTTGGCCAAAAAAGATGAGAGAACAGTATTCTACCTTAATAAGGTAGTTTTTAAATAAAACAAGCAAGAATAGAAATTAAAAATTATGAAAAAGTTATGGCATATTTACACTTATTTAATATATAGGTTTAAATCCAGATCAAGGTTTTCAACTCATTCACCCTTTGTGTATGATTTTGTAGAACAAGTGCTTAAAAGCAAAGAAAGTAATAAAGACCTCAAAAAGTTAAACAACTACAAAAAGAAATTATTTAAAAGTGAAACACCTGTTGAGACAGTTGATTTTGGCAGTGGTTCAGGAGATAAAGAATATAGAACCTTTACAATTGCTATAGGCAAATTGGCCAAGCGCAGAACTCATAGCAGGAAACAACTGGAAGATTTATATAGAATAAGTAATTATTTCAAACCGCAAACAACTATTGAAATGGGTACTTCTGCAGGTATTAGTGCCCTTTATCTAAAAAAAGGAAATCCAGATGGGAAATTATATACAATGGAGGGTTGTGCAGGGCTGGCCCATATTGCGGAGAAAGGATTTTAACTAAATCATATCGATGATATTGAAGTGGTTACCGGAAATTTTAAGGTTACTCTTCCCGAACTGTTAAAGAAAATTACCACTGTTGATATGGTTTTTTTTGATGGTAATCACAAGGAAGAGCCAACATTGAATTATTTTAATCAATGTTTGGAAAAAGTAAATGAGGATAGTGTTTTGATTTTTGATGATATATATTGGTCACAGGGAATGACCAGTGCATGGAAAAAAATAAAAACGCATCCAGATATATCATTTACTATCGACCTATATTGGATGGGAATGGTGTTTTTCAAAAAAGGAATTTCCAGACAACATTTTGTGATAAGATATTAAAGCATTACAAAGTATTAATTATTAACTTTGAACTTTTAAAAGATAATCATGAGTAAACAGGAAATTCTAAAGTTGGAAAATATTTCCAGGTTTTATACAGTAGGAACAGAGACAGTTAAAGCACTAAACTCGGTGAGTATGAGTATTAATAAAAATGAGTTTGTTGCTCTAATGGGTGCCTCTGGTTCCGGCAAGTCTACTATGATGAATATTCTTGGTTGCCTCGACACTGCCACAGCTGGTACATATCATTTAAATGGAACCGATGTAAGTAAAATGAGTGATAATGAGTTAGCTGATGTAAGAAATAGAGAGATAGGATTTATTTTTCAAACGTTTAATCTTCTGCCACGCTCTTCAGCACTGGAAAATGTAATGTTACCATTAATCTATGCAGGTGTTTCAAAAGCTGAGAGACAAAAAACTGCCACAGAAACTTTAAGAAGAGTTCAACTTTCAGACAGGATGACTCACCGGCCAAATGAACTTTCAGGAGGACAAAGGCAGAGGGTAGCTATTGCGAGGGCATTGGTAAACAGTCCTTCCATCGTTTTAGCAGATGAACCAACAGGTAATCTTGATTCAAAAACGTCTGTTGAAATTATGGGTCTTTTGGAGGATATTCATAAACAAGGTAATACTATTATAGTTGTTACTCATGAGGAGGATATTGCTCTTCATGCTCATAGGATTATACGACTTAAAGACGGTCAGATAGAATCGGATAAATTAAATGATAATATAGTAACTGTAAGTAGTTACGATAAAGAAACTGTAGGTTAATGGGAGTTAAAGTCTATACAAAAACAGGGGATGCAGGGCAAACTTCCTTAGTAGGAGGAAAGAGGGTGCCAAAAAACCATGAGCGTATTATGGTATATGGTACTGTTGACGAATTAAATGTAAATGTTGGTGCACTGCGTGATAAAATTGATGATGAAAAATATATTAACATACTTATTAAAATTCAAAACGACCTTTTTGTTTTAGGATCACTTTTAGCATATGATGGATCAAAAAAAGTAAAGCTTCCTAGCCTAACCTACGATAGTATTGAGTATTTAGAAAAGCAAATAGACGTAATGGATAGCCAATTGCCTCCCATAAAGAATTTTATTCTTCCTGGTGGACACGAAGCGGTATCACAAAGCCATATTTGCAGGGTAGTTTGCCGACGTGCCGAAAGATTATTAGTCGACTTAATGGAAAATAATGAAGTAGACTTAGTGTACGTAAAATTCTTAAATCGCCTTTCTGACTATTTTTTCGTACTATCAAGAAGATTAGCATTGTATTATAAGGCCAAAGAAACACCCTGGATACCCGATAAACAGTAGGTATTGCAGAAATATTATTTTTTCCTTGTTTCACATCAAAAAAAAATTATTTTTGCAAAAATAATTAAGGAGAAATAAAATGTATTGGACATTAGAGTTAGCATCAAAACTAGAAGACGCCCCTTGGCCAGCCACAAAAGATGAGTTGATTGAGTGGGGAATTCGTACAGGTGTGCCTGCTGAGGTAGTTGAAAATCTGAAAGAGATTGAAGATGAAGGTGAAGCATATGAGAGAATAGAAGATCTCTGGCCTGATTATCCAACAAAAGAGGATTTCTTTTTCAATGAAGATGAATATTAAAAGAAAATATTACTATTGTATTGAGCCTCTTTTTTAAAAAGAGGCTTTTTTTTTGCTTTTTAATCTACATCCACTCCTTCTTCATTCAGCATCTTTTCATACCACGAAGGGCTGCCACTTGCAAATCCCGAACTTAATTGGTAAAACTTTTCTGCTGCCTCCACATGTACCCAGTGCGAGGCATTTTCAATGGTTACTATCTCTGCATTTGGGAAATTATATTTGATTTGCTCAAAATCTTCAAGAAGTATATAATCAGAAGCCCCTCCTTTAATAAATAGTGTTGGTTTTTTATATTTTACTGATGTTGTTATGGCATCGAACATGGTTTTTAAACTTTTCTCTATGCCTTCAAAATTTAGGCGCCATTCGAATTCATCCTTATCAACGCGATGCAAATTTTTTAAAACAAATAGTTGTATTTTTTTTTCTGGAATATATTCTGCCAACTGATCTTCTGCTTCACTTCTGTGTTTTATTTCTTTGAGGTTTATTGATTTCATAGCCTCAATTATCTTAAGGTGCTGCTTCCTTGGACCATAAGCTTTTAAAGTAATATCTACAACAACTAATTTTTTAACTAGCTTTGGATTTTCCAGAGTAAATCTCATGGCTACTTTTCCGCCCATAGAATGACCAATTATAATAGGGTCTTCAATCTCATTATCATCGATAAAGTCAAATAAGTCGTCAGTAAGTGCCAGATAATTGAAGATGTCACTTTTGGGCGATTGACCGTGATTACGCTGGTCAGGAACAAATACTTCAAATCCTTCCTGTGACAACCTTCTTGCATAAGTTACCCAATTGTCGGATATGCCAAATAAACCATGTAAAATTATTATTGGCTGATCGCCTTCATTACCATATCTTCTGAAAAATAATTCCATACTGCAAAGGTAAATGTTTTTAATATCTGCTCTATTTGTAATCTTTACTAAATTTGAAAAAAAATGCCATGGAATTTTATAAATTAATCGAAAATAGAGAGAGTATACGAGATTATAATCCTGATATAAAACTCAAGGAACAATTGCTCACAAGAATTTTAAACGCTGGCAGATTGGCACCATCAGCATCAAACAAACAACCTTGGAGATTTATCCTTGTATCTTCTGAAGCAAAATTAAATGAAGTTAAGAAATGCTATCAACGTGATTGGTTTCAGGATGCACCACATATACTGATTTTAGTTGGTGATAAGTCAAAATCATGGAAACGTTCATATGATGGATTCGACTCAATTGAAACTGATTTGGCAATTGCCATGGATCACTTAATTCTAGCAGCAGAAAACGAGGGTGTTGGCACATGCTGGATAATAGCCTACGATTATGATGTTCTGGCTTCAGCATTAGATTTGAAAGAAAATGAATTTATTTACTGTATTACCCCTTTGGGATATCAAAACAGTGGTTTTGAAAAACGAAAAAACAAAATTAGAAAAGACCTTAGTGAGATAGTAGAGTATATTTAAAATTCAATTTCGGCGCCATCACCTTTTAAGTTAAAGTGCTTTCTAAAATAGTAAACCAGGGCATAAACTATGGGCGTATCGAATAGAGCAAACAATACTTTAAACAGATATCCATTTAATAAAAGAAGACCAAACTTGTTCCATTCAATTACACCAAAAGAACATAGTAACAAAAGAATTGTCATAGTGTCTATTAGTTGCGAACTAAATGTAGAAAAATTGTTTCTTAACCATAAATGCTTGCCTTTTGTGAGTTTCTTCCAAAAGTGAAAAACCTGAACGTCCATATATTGAGCAAGTAAGTAAGCTGCCAGGGATGCACCTACAGCTATGAAAGTAAATCCAAAAACTTTTTTGAATTCTTCATCACTTATGGGAGACCATGATGTTGCTGTTGCCGATGTGGAAACTATTACTAATAGCAGAGCAAAGGCACTGGCAAAAATTCCCACTTTTACAAGGTTATTTGCTCTTTTTTTTCCATAAACTTCTGATATGACATCTGTTACCAGGAAGGTAAAAGGGTATGCAATTATACCTACTGATAATTCGAAAGTGTATATATCAAAAGGTGACCATGTAAAAAACTTTTGAAAAATTAGGTTACTGGTAACCAATGATGTTATGAATAATCCGGAAAGTATTAAATATAGTGTTTCAGCCTGCCGCTGCTTTTTTTTAGTCATATAAAATAATTAATTTGCAATAGGAACTAAAGGATATGTTTATTTAGTTCGTTTATTAAACTGGCAGACTGCATAACTCCCGCTTGTTTAAAAACTGTATTTCCATTTTTAAATATCATTATAGTTGGAATGTTTTGAATCATGTATCTACCTGCAGCAACCTGATTTTTATCTACGTTGACCTTAATAATATTTACTTTATCGCCAAAGTGATGTTTAACTTCTTTAAGTATTGGCTGCATCATTTTACACGGCTGGCACCAGTCGGCCCAAAAGTCAACCAATAATGGAGTATTGCTATTTTTAAGATCACGAAAATTCTTCATTTTTGATATTTAGTAATTACAAATTTAATAAAATTGAAAAAAGAACTGATTCATATTATTTAAGTTCTCTAAGATACATATTTACAGTGTTATCGAAACCATAATATAAAGCATCAGCAATTAGTGCATGTCCTATTGACACTTCCGATAGAAAAGGAATACTTTGCGCAAAGAATTTTAAGTTATCCAGATTTAAGTCGTGGCCGGCGTTAATTTCCAACCCTAGTTCTTTTGCCCTATTGGCTGTAATAACAAAGGGGTATATTGCTTTATCCCTGTTTTCATGGTAATTTGCCGCATAACTCTCAGTATAGAGTTCTATTCTGTTTGTCCCGGTTTCTTTTGCTCCTTCAATCATTTCAATTACAGGGTCAACAAAAATAGAAGTTCTGATACCTGCATCCTGAAACTCTTTAATTATTCTCTTTAGGAAATCTTTATGCTTTATGGTATCCCATCCATGATCAGAAGTTAATTGATCAGGGTCGTCAGGAACTAATGTCACCTGATGAGGTTTAGTTTTTAAAACAAGGTCCATAAATGCATCTGCAGGATTGCCTTCTATATTGAATTCAGTGCTTATAATAGGCTTTAATTCCTCAACATCTTTATATCTTATATGTCTTTCGTCAGGACGAGGGTGTACGGTAATTCCTTGAGCACCATAACTTTCCAGGTCTTTGGCAGCCTGAACAAGATTTGGCATATTACCACCTCTTGCATTTCTTATGGTAGCTATTTTATTAATGTTTACGCTTAATCGTATCATTGTTATAATTTTGTACAAAATTAATAAATAGATCATCAAATATTATTAAAATGAAAGTTGTTATACAAAGAGTTTCTGAGGCGGAAGTAAAAGTACAAGGTAAAATAAAATCGAACATTAGTTTAGGCATGATGATACTCTTAGGTATTGAGGAGGAGGATAATGAAACTGATATTGACTGGTTATGTAATAAAATTACAAATCTTAGAATATTTGATGATAATAATGGAGTAATGAATTTGTCACTCATGGACATAAATGGTGAGGCCATAATTGTAAGTCAGTTTACTCTTCATGCTAAAACAAAAAAAGGTAACAGGCCATCCTATATTAGGGCTGCAAAGCCTGATATTGCCATTCCTCTTTATGAAAAGTTCATTGGTAAATTTGAGGCTATTACAGGAAAAAACGTAGGTAGGGGAGAATTTGGAGCTGAAATGGATGTGTCATTAATAAATTCAGGACCTGTAACAATTATCATTGATACAAAAAACAAAGAGTAAGAACTTATAATTTAAGATCTAAGAAATAGTCCCATAAAGGATCCTTTTGAGGATCGGCTGTAACAGAAATTTCCTTTTTGCTTACCGGGTGAATAAAATTCAGATACCTGGCATGCAAACTAATAGAAGCTCCAGGATTACTTCTCGGAAAACCATATTTCAAATCCCCTTTAATGGGGCAGTTTATGGCTGCTAACTGAGCTCGTATTTGATGATGTCTGCCTGTTTTCAGGTCTATTTCCAGCAAATAGTAATCCTTACTTTTAGCGATAAGCTGATAATTTAATATGGCTTGTTTTGCACCTGCTACTGGTGAATAACCTGCAAACGACTTATTCTTTTTTGAGTTCCGCACCATATAGTGTGTAAGGGTTCCTGACGGGTATTTGGGTGCATTTTTAACTATTGCCCAATAGGTTTTTTTTACCTCTCGGTTTCTAACCATAACGGTTAGTCTGCTGAGAGCCTTGCTGGTTTTAGCAAACATCACGGCCCCGCTTACCGGTCGGTCGATGCGATGTACAACACCTGCAAATACATTACCTGGTTTATTGTATTTTTCCTTTATATAAGACCTTACGTCTTCCACAAGTGGAGTGTCGCCAGTTTTATCACCTTGCACAATTTCGGAAGGCAATTTATTTACAATAATAATATGGTTGTCCTCGTAAAGTATTCTATCAGAAATAGGAATGAACATATTGTCAAATTTCTTAATACTCTTCTTTACTATTAGGGAAGTCTACCGATTTCACATCAGCAATATATTTGTGAAAAGCACTAATAATAGTGTCGTGAAGATTCTCATATCTTCTGAGAAAGCGTGGTGAGAAATCTACATTTATTCCAAGCATATCATGCAATACTAGTACTTGTCCATCAACATGACTACCTGCCCCAATTCCAATAGTAGGAATTTTTACACTTTCTGTTACTTCTTTTGCCAGCGGTGCCGGAATTTTTTCCAACACTACCCCAAAACATCCTGCTTTTTCTAAAAGAAGTGCGTCTTTACGTAACTTGTTGGCTTCCTCCTCTTCGGTGGCCCTAACTACATAAGTACCAAATTTATTTATAGATTGTGGGGTTAAACCCAGATGGCCAATTATTGGAATACCTGCCGATAATATCCTGTCAACAGATTCAATAATTTCAGAACCGCCTTCCATTTTTATGGCATTTGCTCCGCTCTCCTTCATTATTCTAATTGCAGAATTAAGGGCCTCTTTAGAGTTTCCCTGATATGTTCCAAAAGGAAGATCTACAACAACTAATGCTCTGTTTACACCTCTCATTACTGAAGATGCGTGGTAAATCATCTGATCGAGAGTGATTGGTAATGTTGTGTTATAACCAGCCATTACATTTGAAGCCGAGTCACCAACTAAAATTACATCAATACCTGCTTTATCCAGTAGTTTTGCCATCGAATAATCGTAACCCGTTAGCATGGAAATTTTCTCGCCTTTTAGTTTCATTTCCTGTAAAACATGAGTTGTAATCTTTGGCAATTCTCTTGTCGAATACATATGCAATTAATTTATACAAGGCAAAAGTATTAAAATCATTAACAAGAGATAAGGAAAATTTAAATAAGATGAAATTTGCTTATTTATTGCTAATAATAAAACCATTAATATTGCTATGGAAAATATAATAAATTTGCGGTTTTTAAGTTTTTGATTGAACAGAGACTAAAGTATGAAGATTAGCATTTTTTTCAGAATATTAATAATTGCCTTTTTTATTATCCCGTCATTTCTTTTTTCCCAAACGGCAAGGGTTGAAGGTTTTGTTACAGATAGCGCAAGTAATAAAGCAATTGATCTTGTGAATATTGCAATATTGGGAGAAAGAGGAGGAACTACATCAGATCCAAATGGCTTTTTCTCATTAAAAGTTCCTGCAGAGAAAGAAATTATCCTGGCAGTTAGTTTTATAGGTTATAATGAAAAGAAGTTAAGACTAACATTAAAAGACGGCCAATTGAAAAAAATTAACTTCAGTCTTCAGGCGATGACAACTAACCTGCCTGGATTTGAGGTGAGAGATGAAAGATTGCGAACCGAAAGCCTTGTAAGATTAAACCCGAAGGATGCGGCAATTTCACCTTCAGTTAGTGGTGGGTTGGAAGCAATAATAAAAACCTTACCAGGAGTTTCTTCAAACAATGAAATGAGCTCACAGTATTCTGTGCGAGGGGGTAATTTTGATGAGAACCTGATTTTTGTAAATGATATAGAAATTTACAGGCCATTTTTGGTTAGTTCAGGTGAACAAGAAGGCCTGAGTTTCATAAACCCTGCTTTAGTTTCTTCAGTATTGTTTTCTGCGGGAGGTTTTGGAGCGGAATATGGTGATAAAATGTCATCAGTATTGGATGTTAAGTATAAAACTCCAACCGAGTTTGGTGGGTCAGCCACAATGAGTTTTCTGGGAGCAGAATTAGCACTTGAAGGAATAAATAAAAAAAAGAGTTTAACCTATCTCATAGGAGCAAGATATAAAACTAATCAGTATATCCTAAATAGTGTTGAGGTTGACGGAGATTATAAACCTAAATTTATAGATGTCCAATCATTGATAAATTATAAGATCAGTGATAAATGGGAGTTGTCGTTGTTGGCATATTATTCTGAAAATCAGTATAAAGTAGTGCCCTCTAGTCGGGAAACTGATTTTGGTACTTTTCAACAAGCCTTTAGGTTTAAAGTTTATTTTGATGGTAATGAAGTAGACAATTATGAAATGGGGCAGGCAGCATTAACCCTTACTTATAAACCAAATGCTATTACAAATTTGAGGTTTTTAGCTTCCGGATATACCACCAATGAGTCGGAGACATATGATATACAAGGCCAATACTGGCTTGGCGAAATTGAGAAAGATCCAGGCAGTGAGGAGTATGGAGACGTTGTTCAACAAAAAGGAGTGGGTACTTTTTTAGAACATGCAAGAAATCGGTTTAAGTCGAATGTAATATCGATACAACATAAAGGAAGCAGGGCAGGAGAATCAACATTCTTAAAGTGGGGAATAAAATATGATTATCAGATAATCGATGACAGAATAAAAGAATGGGAGATGTTGGATTCTGCAGGCTATTCTATTCCTCATCCTGTTGATACTCCAGGAAATAATAATCCTTATAAGCCTGATTTCAATTTAAACTATTTTGTAAAAGGAAATAATAGTATTACCATTAACAGAGTATCAGCATTTGTTTCAGATCGGTTTAATTTTAATTTGAAAAATAATGACAATCTAACTCTTACTGCAGGTGTAAGAACATATTTTTGGGATTATAATAATGAGTTTTTGTTTATGCCAAGGTTAAACTTATCCTATAAGCCTTACAAAAAACAAAATATAGTATTCAGATTTTCAACAGGACTTTACTATCAGCCCCCATTTTACAGAGAGATGCGTAATATGGATGGAACTTTAAATCCTGATATCAAA
>PKTD01000012.1 GCA_002869315.1 Marinilabiliales bacterium
AATAGCAAATGTTAATAAAATTGTAGAACCAGTAAGTTGGGTGTTTAGTTCAGAGAAAGTTGGAGAAAGACAATTTGATTTAATTTTTACTGCAACTGTGGAGGAAGGTTATCACCTCTATTCCGTTGAAAAAGTTGAAGATGGACCTTTACCTACAGAGTTTGTTTTTGAGGAACAAAATGGATTTAAACTAGTTGGCAAAGCTGAAGAAGTAACAAAACCTGTTGAGGAATACGATAAAGTTTTCGAACAAAACATTAAATTTTTTAATAATAAAGCTGTATTTAAACAAACTATTGAACTCACTGCCGATGAAGATGTGATTGATGTGATTGGTGAGATACTATATATGTCTTGTAATGATGTAAGTTGTGTTGCACTTTATACTGATATTGAATATAAATTCGATGGTAAAAACAATCAGCAAATAATATCAGAAAATACTGATAATAGTAATACTGACTTAAGTAATGATATTGGTGCTGTTGACATTACAGGAAAAAATGCTTCCTTATGGGGTTTCTTTATTCTGTCATTTTTAGGAGGATTAGCAGCAATATTAACACCTTGTGTTTTTCCAATGATCCCCATGACAGTTTCATTTTTTATGAAAGATGGTGCTGAAAAGGCAAAAGGTAAAATAGAGGCTATAATTTATGGAATTAGCATAATAGCAATTTATGTTTTTATAGGTTCAGTACTAGCAGTTATTGCCGGTCCGGAGATAGCCAACTGGCTAAGTACTCACTGGCTACCAAATATTTTATTCTTCCTGATATTTGTAATTTTTGCATTTTCATTTTTTGGAATGTTTGAAATTACATTACCAAGCTGGCTGGTAAACAAATCTGATCAAAAAGCAGATAAAGGTGGTTTTTTGGGGCCTGTTTTCATGGCGCTTACCTTGGTCTTGGTTTCATTTAGTTGTACAGGACCAATTGTAGGTACAATATTAGTAGAATCTGCAGGCGGACAAATATTAAAGCCAATTATTGGTATGCTTGGGTTTTCACTTGCTTTTGCTCTGCCATTTACAATGTTTGCTTTCTTCCCAAGTTTATTGGAAGGTCTTCCAAAATCGGGTGGATGGTTAAATTCCGTTAAAGTAGTATTAGGTTTTCTGGAATTGGCACTTGGATTAAAGTTCCTTAGCATCGCTGATCAAACATATCATTGGGGAATACTTGACAGAGAGATTTATCTTGCATTCTGGATAGTAATTTTCTTGCTCCTTGGTTTATATCTTCTAGGCAAATTAAAATTTGCGCATGATTCTGATTTACCATTTATTTCAGTTCCAAGATTAATGATGGCCATAGTGGTATTTACCTTCGTGGCCTATATGATCCCTGGTATGTGGGGAGCACCCTTGAAAGCACTTTCCGGGTATATTCCACCTCAAACCACACACGACTTTGATATGAATACAATTATTAGAGAAAATGTAAAAGCCTATAGTGGTGATGGAACCAATCAAGAATCCGAATTATGTGAAACCCCAAAATACCATGAGTTTTTGCATTTGCCCCATGGACTAGAAGGTTATTTTGATCTCGACCAGGCAATAAGTTGTGCTAAAGAACAAAATAAACCCATATTCATTGACTTTACAGGACATGGATGTGTAAACTGTAGAGAAATGGAAGCCAATGTATGGTCAGATCCTAATGTTCTTAAACGACTGAGAGAAGATTATATAGTTGTGGCTCTTTATGTTGATGATAAAACGGGATTGCCTGAAGACGAATGGTATATATCCGGTTATGATAATAAATGGAAGAAAACTGTAGGTAAGAAATTTGCTGACCTACAGAAGGATAAATTTGGTGTTAATGCGCAGCCATTCTATGTTTTGCTTGGACATGATAATGATGTGTTAGCTCAACCAAGAGCATATGATTTGGATGTTGATGCTTTTGTTAAATTTCTGGATAAAGGAAAAGAAAATTTTAAAAGCGGAAAAAGCGTTTTTAAGATAGAATAAACTAATATTTATTCTGGTTTAAACCAGGAAATTTTCGTCTAAATATTTCTGGAATGAGGCTTTGTATTGGTCACTTACCGGAATATAAACATCTTTATCGAATATTATTCTATTACGTTCTATGGTGCTTATTTTGTTAAGGTTTACAATATAAGATCGGTGAACACGCATAAAGGCCTTATCAGGTAAAAAGGACTCCATTTTTTTCATACTCAAAAGAGTCATAATTGGGGTTTGATTTTCTATGTGTATACGCAGATATTCGCGCATTCCTTCTATATATTTTATTTCTGATAACTGAATTCTGAGAATTTTATATTCCGACTTAATGAATAAAAAATCATCATTCCTCTGAATGTTGGTGTCTTCTGTTTCTGCATTCCCAATTCTGTTTCTTGCTTTTTCTGCGGCTTTTAAAAAGTCGGTATAAGAAATAGGTTTTAGTAAATAATCTACTGCATCTACTTTAAAACCATCAATGGCATGTTCACTATAGGCCGTAGTAAATATAACTTTTGGAGTATTACTTAGCGACTTTACAAAGTCCATACCACTCAGATCGGGCATATTTATGTCAACAAACATGAGGTCAACTACATTGTTTTCCAGATATGACAAGGCATCAAGGGCACTTTCAAAACTACTTAACAGGTTTAAGTAAGGAGTTTTTTCCACATAATTTATTATCTGCTTTAATGCTAAAGGCTCGTCATCTATTGCAATACAATTTATCATATAGGAATACTTAAATGAAGTTTATATATTTCTTTATTTTCGATTACTGTAAGATTATAATTATTACCGTAAAGGAGGTCAAGACGCTGCTTAGAGTTAGAAATACCTATGCCTTTTTCGCCTGTTTCATTGAGGTTGAAATTACTATTTTCAGTTTCAAAGATTAGTTTATCGTCATTAAAATAGAACGAAATTTTTACAAATGAGGCCTCTTTATAACTAATTCCGTGCTTAAAAGCATTTTCTATATATGAAATAAAAAGTAATGGCGCTATCTCTTTATTTGGTAATTCATCCGGAATATATAATTTTATATCGACCTTATTGGAGAAACGCAACATCATTAGATCCACATAATTTCTAATAAACTCAATTTCTTTTTTTAAACTTATCGTTTTGTTTTCGGATTCATAAAGTAAGTGGCGCATTAATTTTGAAAGTTGAATAATTGAAGCTTTTGCCTCCTCTCCATCTATATCAATCAATGAATGAATATTGTTTAGAGTGTTCATAAAAAAGTGTGGACTTATTTGACTTTTCAAAAATGCTAATTGAGTTTCAGCATTCTCTATTTCCAGTTTGGCTCGTTGCTGTTCCGACTTATTCAAACGGAAAGTTGTCATTAATCCTGTATCAAATCCTACCAAAAGGAAAGATAATATAATTAAATTTAGAAATGCAGGCATTGGTCCTCTCTCTTCTATGGGAGGTTTAGAATTTGCCGGAGGAGGAAATGCTTCCATCCTATTTGGCCTTGGAGGACGATTAAACTCCTCAATCATATTTCTCTCTTTCTGTCTTTGTCTTCTGTCAAAATCAATAAAAAATATTCCTAAACTCATTATTGCCACAAGGCCCAGGACACTTAAAATATATGCTGTATTTTTTTTCTCAAACAATAATTTAGGAACAAGTAAAAACCTGTTAATCACAAATATGATAAAAAGTGGTATTAGCGTTTTTATAATATTTATCATTTGGTTCATATTGAAATCCGTTCCCTGACGAAAAAAAACAGGTGCAGTTATTAATAATACCCAAACGAATGTTATAATTAATATTTCTGTAAATTTTAACTGAAATTTTTTTTTAATCATATGAGTTTCGATTCCCCTTTATAAAGCAAATTTAATAATAATATATCTGCTAGTTTTTAATTATCTTTTTACTGTATACCTTTTCAGGACCTATTATCTTAACAAAATAAATTCCTGTATTTAATTTCTGAATATCTATAACTTGATTTTGAGCATTTTTAATTTCTTTTTCAAAAACTAATGACCCGCTAAAGTTGTATATGTATATGTTTGTAATGCTTGTTTCTTTTCCCAAATCAACTGTTAAGTATCCATTTGTAGGGTTGGGATATACTTTTAGATGTGTGGAGGATGTTTCATTTATTGCTGTTGGAGCGGCATCTCTTACTAACCTGACATAATTATAAATTCTTACTACATCACCTTGAGGTCCGTGACCAAAAGGATAGTCATCGGGGTTGCCGAACTTTGGATCACTGCGTTGCGCACCAGCACCGTGAACATCCATCAGATTATAATTACCTGATCCGGGGGGTTGTTCCATAAATCCCAGTGCTTCACCAAAACAAACATAGGCTGCACTTCCGCCTGGAGAAGCACTCATGTTTGCATGAGTTGTACTGCTCCAGTAAAAGGGATAGTTTTCGTTATCGTCTTCATCTATTATGGAGGAGCAGTTGAATATGGGATTTATGGCCGGTGAATTTGTTGTTTGTGGCGATCGTGTATAGTCAATTATACTTTGTAACTCTTTGGCATTTGGCAATCTCCAATCGCTAAAGCCCGCAATATTTGCATTTTCAGCATAAGATAAAGCCTCTTGCCATTTAACAGCTTCGCCATTGTCATCTTTAAGCCACATTAGTCCTGTAGCATTATCAGTAATGGTGCCATTATCGTTGTCGATTAATTGATTAGTTCCATAATCTGTATTTCCACGTACATATTGAACATAAAACAATTTTCCCTCGGTCTGTCCCGGCATAGGTCCGGTAGGATAGCCTTTTATTCTTCCATCTGCAAAATTAACTCCAAACATTGTTTCGTCACCGTTCATTGTAGTTCCAACATAGAGTGTTGAAGATGCATATTGTGAGTCAATTATACGTTCGCCTGCACTTTCATCTCCATAGTTGTAGTCGAAATAATCAGTATCTATAAAAGGAATTAAATCATTTGTACTACCTTCCCATCCGCTAACATCAACACCGGAAAATATTATTAATGAATACATCTCTTTGATGCTTGGCAATCTCCAGTCGTTATAGCCTGCCAGGCTCATAGTATCAGCTCCTGAAAGGGCTTCTTCATAAGTAAGTTTATCATCAACATTAATAACTCCATCATTGTTTATATCTGTAGATTTTTGCCACATCAATTCTGTAATCTGATCGCTAATAGTTCCATCTCCATTGTCAACATAAGAAGGTTGATAGCCAGGGTAGTTTGCATCCTGACCATAGAAGTTTTCCCCTGCCTGAGGTTGAGAAATAATGTTTAGAGTATCGTAAAACAAACTTTGCTTTGTGTCAACTATGGGGTATGATAAATTGCTTTGTGCAATTAAATTATGAAATACCAAAGTGCTTATCAAAACAAAAAAAATTGAAATCTGATTATGGAATTTATTTATTGGATTAATGTTTATAGTTTTCATTTTTTTACCTTTTTATTTTTTCTGTATTCACCTGATTGGATTTTGGCCTTTTTCTATAGCCTTTGTCTTTTGGCATGTTTTCCTTCATAAACTCTTTAAAAATCAATATTTGATCTTCAGAGAGTACCGAGTTTAAACTATCATTCATCTTGTTTTGTAGAGTTTCTATTTCTGATCTTTCTGCCTGGTGGGATTTATTATATTTCTCATGCACCTTTTTTATATCTGAGAAATGCTCTTTCATCAAATTTGTAAGCTTTTCTTTTTGTTCTTTGGAAATAGAAAGTTTAGTTTCTAACTTGCCTATCATTTGCTCAATTTGTTTTTCATTTAATGGGGGAGGAGGAGTTTGCTGATTTCTATTTTGTCTCTGAGCATTTGCTGTCATTATAATTAATGTTAGCAAAAAATAAATTGTAGTAATTCTGATTCTTGTCTTCATAGTTTTAAGTATTATTTGAAGCAAACTTACAATCAGCTATTTATTTCTTAAAAACAAATCAACAAATACTATGATTTTGTCTACTAAATACTAACTTTACTCATACAAGTATTTCAGTATAAGATACAAAACTAATAAAGGAGGATAATTAACTACACCTTAAATTCAGTATAATTGCCCTCATTAATTATTGGATAATTTCCTTTAAATACATCACCATGGTTACCATCAATAGCAATTTTATCACCTGTGGTGAAACTGTGATTATTGAAATTACAGATCTTTTTATCTTCAAAAACTACCATACTGATACAGTTTACTATGGAAGTTCTTCCAAGACGAGTTGCAGTAACAGCAGCATGTGATGTAGCTCCTCCTTTTGCTGTGAGGAGTCCATCGGTGGCGAATATCATTCCAATATCATCGGGAACTGTATCAGGCCTTACCAGGATAATACTTTCATCAGGGTACTTTTCCCTTAGCATCTCTATATCATCCATATCAAATGCCAAACGGCCATTTAGGGCACTACCACCAATTCCAATTCCTCTTCCTGCAAGAGCCATCTCTTCATAAGGAGTATTGAAAATTTTAATAGTACTCTTTGCATACATATCCAGGTCTCTGATTTGGAGGATATATAAATCTTCGGGCTTATCAGATTCAAAGGTAAATTCGATTTCCTGAGGACTATATCCTTGTTCCTCGGTTAATTGTGTGCCTATTTCATAAAGTCTTTTGTAGATAGCCGGGAACATATTTTCGAGAGTTTGAGATTTATCCTCGTTTGCACTAAGTTGATTATTACTAATATGCATTGGCTTTACCAGTCCTGCTACAATATCTTCACCCTGACTTTGAAGTGTAAAATCACCATACAATTCAACACCTTGTTTTCTTTCCTTTGGATTTTTAGTAAAAGTTACGCCAGATCCGGATGTTTCTTTCATGTTTCCAAAAATCATCTCCTGCACAACTACAGCAGTTCCCCACTCATTTGAAATGTGAAGGTTTTTTCTGTAAACTTCTGCCCTTTGTGAAGACCAGGATTCAATAACAAAATTAATGCTGGTTAATAATTGTTTGAAAACATCTTCCTCAAAGTCGATATTGTTTTTCTTGAGAGTTTTTTTGTATTCAAATGCTGTTTCCCTCATTTCATGAGGCTTAAATTTTACTTTTTGTTGAGCATTATATCTTGTTTTACAAGATTCCATTACTTCATCAAAAGTGTCTCTCTCCATACCAAAAGCCATTCCCCAACTCTGAATAAGTCGGCGGTACGAATCCCATGCCGCCCATTCGAAACCTTTCTTCCTGCTTAGGTTTTCTGTTACTTCATCATTTAATCCCACATTTAATATAGTGTCCATAGCTCCAGGCATTGAGATAGCTGTTCCTGATCGCACAGATAACAAAAGTGGATTGGAAGGGTTTCCGAATTCTTTTCCGGAAGCTATTTCCACCCGATGTAGGTTGAATCTGATCATAGAGTGTAACTCGCTCAGGAGTTCCGAATGCGACATTATTGCCTTATAGTTTCTGAATACTTCCGTAGTTAAAACAAATCCCGGAGGAACCGGAAATCCAGCAAGACGGAGTTTTTTAAGGTGATATGCTTTTGACCCTATAAACACCTGATTATCGACACTCGGATTTGGTGTTTTTAGGCGTGTTATTACCAAATCAGAATTATACGACATTATTTTTTGGATCAAGTCAGGCTCTAGATTGTCGGCCATTCTTCTTAGAGAAACCAGTATTTTTGCCGTGAAATTATCCAATGGCTGCATTAAAAATGCTTCTGATAGTGCAACACGATAAAATTCTTCTGAAATTTTACTACTTACTTTTACATATTCTTCTCCAAAATGCTCTTCACCTTTTTGTTTTAGAATTTGAGGAATAATTGTGTTTAATGGTCCTTCATAAGTGTTAATGAAATACCTTTCAATTGTACGCTTTATATCTTCAGCAATAAATTGAAATATATTAATATACTGATCGAAAGAAAAACTCTGTGAGCGCAAACTGTATTTCAACATTAATAAATTAGAATTGAAACTTTGGTTTGTTATACCATCCAGTTCTAATCCTTCGCGGAAGTAATCTAAAATAAAGTATATATTATTTAAAGTTTTGGCAGAAATATAGTTGAGGTTTATCTTGTCAACGACCTATTCCATAAGTTTGGTTGCTATGTTTTCGAGTCGGAACGTAAGACCCAAAGCCTCAAATTTCGTTTCCCTGTATACTCCATACATTGAAGGAATACCAATTGCTATATGCCTTTTATGATATATGTTCTCCCAACTTTTACTTGGTTTAGGATTAAATATAATATCCTTTAAAATTTTCATAAACCCATAGATATGCTTTATGGATTTTTCTACATCCTCAGTTTCTAGGGCAATCTTAAAGTTTTGGATATCATTGCTGTTGAGATAAGAATATTTACTAAGCAAACTTATTATATCAACAGCTTCAAATGAATATTTTTCCTTTAAATGATCATATAAAATTCGGATATCTTTGAGACGTTCTTTGCTTATTGAATGAGCATTATTTATGTCATCAAGCATGGCTTCAAACTCCTCTTTTTCAAGATCTATGAGTTGCTCAGGGCCAATATTATTATTGCTACAAACCTCATTTAGGAGTTTGTTTATCGGTGCGTACCACTGACTATTCTTGTCAATTGATTCGTATACGTTTTTCGGTAAACTATCCTTTAAACTGCCTAAGTTTCCATCATACCAAAACTTAAAAATTTTAAGAGTAAGATCAATTAAGGTATTATTACTTTCGGTATGAACCTGCTTACGCAGAAAATGCACAAGTTTATCCTGACGATGAGAAACCTCATCCATTGTGGTGGTTACTTTGCGAATTTCACCCTCGGCACCAATTTCGTTAAAATACACAGGAAATATCCTGGTAAGTTGTTTTACTTTTTTATAGTAAGGTGCAATATTTGAATTTAGAATTTTGGTTATGTCTCTTTGAAAGAGATCAGTATCATTTATAAAAATACCGCCGATACGCAGATTTACAATAAGAGCGGATAATAGTTTTTCCATATCCGACTCTGAATACTCAATAAGTTCAAGCCATACTCTAATATTTTTAAGGTGATTTTCATTTACCGACAATTGCCAATCCTCATTAACGAAAACCATTCCTGGGGTTTCAAACCCAAAATCGATAAGCTTATTTTCAAAGTATGATGTAAGTTCTACGGATTTTTGATTTTCAATATCAATTATCTTCTTACCTAAAGTTAGAAATATGTCTAATATGGAAGATCCATGTTCTTTTCTAAGGCCTTCTGCAAAATTGAATATCTGATCCGTAAAAGGTTCTATTTCATCAACTTTAAGTTCGTCTATTGTTTGCTGGAGCATTTTATTTAACTCCCAGATAAGGCGCTCCCTCTTGTCGGCCATACCTTTTAATTTCAATAAATAGAAGATAAAGTAAAATTTGTCTGTAAAAAATTTAAAATCCTGTATGCAAGAAGTGAACCTTTCAGATATTTCATCAAAATTGGGAATATTTTCAATGAGTTCATACCACTTATCGTAACTTTCAATACTACCTCTTAGTTGGGAAAACCATTTGGAGCCTATCTTTTTCTCAATTTCTTTTGCAGATGTTTTTATGAGTTTATCATGTTAAATGAACCACTTTTCTATTTTACTGCTTTCTTCCAAGAATTTAATATTATTCCTATAAACCTCTTTAATAATCTCCAGAGATTTGCTTCTTAATCCTGTATCGTTTTCAAATGTTTTGAGATATTTTTCAAAATGCTTGGAAGCGATTATAAAACTGTAATAATCACGCTTAATTCCTTCATTAAGAGCATCACAGCATTTAAAAATGGTTTTTGAGTAGTCATCCTTCTCTTTACCTAATTTAGAAGTAAATTCCAGCAGAGTTTTAATAATCAGAACATGCAATTCACTTTCTATGTCTTCCCAAAGTAGTTTATGCATTAATTTAACCGGTATAGAAAATGCTTTTTCGGCGTTTTCAAGCTTACTATAAAACCAAAAATCAGTCAATAATATGCTTCTTAGCTCTTCTATAACAAATTTTTTATTGGAAAAGGGGTGCTGATATTCTATTATGCAATCGTTTGCGCGTTTATTGATTCCATAATACTTTTTGGAAAGATTTATAAAGTCCTGATAATCAGGAGGTATTTTTACGTCTTTATAACGAGTTTCAGCGAGATTTGCTTCAAGAGCTTTGGAGACTAATTTTTCTTCCATAACAGATTTCGATCTTAAAATTGACGAAGATTTAATAATTATCTTTGTAAACCTTATTATATTAAATGTCAAATTTAAGTTAATAATAAACAAAAAGAAAAATTAAAACTTTAAATATTACGATCATGACTAAGATAAAGGTTGGAATAAACGGATTTGGAAGAATTGGAAGAAATGTTTTTAAACTAGTTCTTGAAAGAGATGATATGGAGATTGTTGGTATTAACGATCTTACTGATACAAAAACACTAGCTCATTTACTGAAGTACGACTCTACGCAAGGGAAATTTAACGGAACTGTAACTTATAACTCAAACAGTTTAATTGTTAATGGAAAAGAGATATTAATTTCAGCAGAAAGAGCACCTATTGACATTAAGTGGGGTGAAACTCCAGATGTTGTAGTAGAAGCTACAGGTATTTTCCGTCAGAAGGAAAGTAATAAAGGAGGATATGGAGATCACTTGAAAAACGGTGCAAAAAAAGTTGTTCTTACTGTGCCAGCAAAAGATACTATCGACAATATGATAGTACTTGGGGTTAACGATAATGAATTACGCGACGAAGATCAGTGTGTATCTAATGCTTCATGTACAACAAACTGTTTAGCACCAGTAGCAAAAGTTTTAAATGATCGTTTTGGAATTGAGAATGGATTAATGACAACCATTCATGCATATACAAACGATCAAAGAATTCTTGATGCTCCTCATTCTGACTTAAGAAGAGCACGCTCGGCTGCAGTTTCGCAAATTCCTACTACTACTGGAGCAGCAAAAGCTGTTGGAAAAGTTATTCCTGATTTAAATGGAAAACTTGATGGTATGGCAGTGCGTATTCCTACACCAACCGGGTCTTTGGTTGATTTAGTAGTAAACATCAAAACTGAAGCCAGCAAAGATGAAATAAATGCTGCAATTAAAGAGGCTGCTGAAGGACCAATGAAAGGTATTTTAGAATACACTGAAGATCCAATAGTTTCAGTAGATATTATCCACAATAGCCACTCTTCAATATTTGATGCAGAAAGCACAATGGTGCAGGGTAAAACGGTTAAAGTTTTATCATGGTATGATAATGAGTGGGGTTATTCAGCAAGAGTTGTTGACTTAATTGCTCTGTTTAACTTTTAGAAAATCGAAAAGTTTATATATGTTAGGAAGCCATTGGAGTTTTACTTCGATGGCTTTTTTTTTATTGCCCTCTAATAATTGTTACCGAACCTTGTAATCTGAAATTTTGAATTCCATCCAGACTTACAAAATATACATCACACACATAAAAGTATACACCATCAGGCAAATCTTGACCATTATTTTGATTTTTACCATCCCAGTTAATCTGCGGATCTTCAGTTGTAAATAAGGTTCTTCCCCATCTGTTGAAAATCCTAAGATCTATTCTTTCAACTGTAGCCTTAGGATTGCTATCATCATAATTAAGAGGAACTAAAAGGTCGTTAAAGCCATCACCGTTTGGTGTAAACACATTAGGCAATTCATATACCGGGCAGGCATCATAATCAATACACTTAGTTGCACTTTTTATGCTAATGTTACCTACAGTATCTCTGGCGGTAACATAATAACAACCCACCACACTTTCCAGATTAGTATGTAAATAGAAGGAGGTATCTCCACTAATATAATCAGTAGAATCAACCAGAACTGTTTCGGAACTTCCTGGAGCTATGTAATATATGAAATAACGCATAGCATCATAACTGCAACTATCGTATGGCAGCCACATTCTAATCTCATTGCTTATTTGCTCGCAGTCAGTATAAACACTTATTTCCGGTTCGCATGGAGGTGTATTGTCGTTTGGAACTTCACAACTTATTTGAGAATAATTTATTAATGGTTTTATTATTCCATCTATTGAATATTCGCCTAACATCTTTATATAATAGCAGTACTCCGTATCATTTTCTAAACCTCGGTCACGATAGAAAAATGTTTCTGTGAAACCTACTGAATCAAAATTAATTTGACCTTCAGATCTTCTGTATATAATTGCTTTATAGTTATTCCAAGGTACATCTACATTCCAAGTTAAGTATATTTCTTTATCACGTGGTTCCGTATTAAGGAAAACAGAACTTGCTTTTTGGGAACTTCCAATATATCCGACTGTGGAACTTTCCAGATCGACCATATATTTTAGGGGTACTTCAAGCATGTTTATATTTACCTCACTATCATAATAAATAGTGTCATCAAGATCCTGTAATTCAGCAATTAGCACAGGATTTGTCCAATTTAAACCCTCATTACGATAAATTATATACGAGTAAGGTCCAGGATACTGAATAGTATCCAAATCAATGGGTTTAGACCAAATTACTTCAACATTTCCATTTTCGATAAAATTACTGTCGTTACTAACATGTGTTATTATTGGTACATCTCTTTTGAGGGAGGCGCAACTTTCATTTGAGGCATAACTTTCTGCATCGTCATTAAAGAAAGCAGTTATCCTATAGCAATAGTTTATTCCATGAACTAATCCTGACCCTTGGTTATCATCACGATAAGTGATAATGTTTATATCATTCATTTCATCAATCTTAATAAATCCGGTATATGCAGGAACACCAGTTTCGCAATAGGAGGGATTCCATCCTGATGAATCACTTCTTCTGTATACATAATATCCTATTGCATTGTCGCAAGGGCTCTTATCCCAACTTAAATCAATACCATTTCCCAAGGGTTCCGCCATAAGATTTTCAGGAGCAGGAGCATTTACTGATATAAAAGTAGTTTTGAAGTTTACCAGACTAATTTCACCATCATCATCAGTTGCTTTAAAAACAGTTGAGTATGGTTCTTTTCTGACATGTGAACATAATGTGGGCCAATTAAAAGTAGTTTTAGCTGTATCACTGCTTATGGCAGGATCAGGATTAATAAAAGCAGCATTTGGATTTATTTCAAAAGGACCTCCATAGGCTTCCAGTGTTACACTATTTCCATCAGGATCCCAGGCAATGGCATCAAACATAAGGTAATCTCCTGCAATAACACATGTATCATCAATTGTTGAGATTTCAGGAGGGTCATTATCACATGCTGAGATAATTATCTGCATATCCCGGCGTACCGAACCTACTTTAATTCCTGACCTCCATTCCTGTACTATAAAAGCAATATTATACT
>PKTD01000023.1 GCA_002869315.1 Marinilabiliales bacterium
ACTCATTTTAATTAGCAATTGAGTTGGTCCTTCTGAATATCCTGATATTTCATATGAGTTATAATGCAAAATATACAAACTGTCGGCTATACCAATGTTTGAAGGTAAAACAAACTTATTATCCGGAAAATTAAAACCTGCATCCTGCAAACTTTCTCCTTCTTTAAGACCTTTTCGCATGCGGAAATTTGCCTCAGCTAATGCTCTCAATTTGTCCAGGTCACCTATGAAATCTTCTGCTTTAAGCAGATTACCGTGGGAGTCAAAATTCATATATACCTGATTCTGATTTGCATGGGCTCCTCCAGTATAGGCATCAGATGCCATTAGTATTGATATTTTATCGTTGTCAACATAACTTACTCTACTCTTTAAGCGGAACATCCAAAACTGATCTGTATCCGGAAATCCAGTCTTAAATTCTGCATACTCCTTAATGAAGTTATTTGCTGCATCTTTTAACTCAAGGTTTTTAGTGGTTTCAACATCACCCTGACCCATAAAGTAAAGTATTCTGTTTCTTATTAAATCATTGACATTATTCATTTTTGGTTCCGTAAATACAGGATAACTGATAACCACGTGAGTACATTTTGCATATGATGAATCGCATGTTTCATCCTTGACCTCTATATTATTCATTTTCAGTGCAAAAACTCCATTTTCTACGCTTTTATCCCTTTTTTTCTGAGCACTTTTTTCTGAATCATTAGTACATGAAACTCCTATTAATACAATACCTAGTGCAATTATCAACAACTTCTTCATATTAAATTTTTTTTATGCCGTAAAGATAGTATAATGCAAAAACAATAAGGAAATTCAGTCCTAATTTATTTTTCAATATTATTGATAAAAACTATGCTAATTTCTTGCAATAAAAACAAATTTTACTCTATTTTTGAAGAATGTACCTCAAATAATTATGATTATGAATATTATTGAAAAAATTATAGCATCGCATTCAAATAAAAATTTCGTAAAACCAGGTGAAATTGTTGATATTGAAATAGATGCACGTGTTGCAAGGGATTTTGGCGGGCCCAATGTTGTTAAAAATCTGGAAGATAATAAACTAAGTATTGATGATGTTAGCAAAACATTCTTCACCTTCGATACTAACCCAACGGGAAGTGATCAAAAATATGCCATAAACCAGCATATTGTCAGAACATTCGCCCGTAAACACGGAATTAAAGTTTTCGATATAAATAATGGAATAGGAACCCACACTTTATTTGCAAGTGGACTGGCATGGCCCGGTAGCACTGCGGTTACAACCGACTCGCACGCAAACATTTTGGGTGCAATTGGCGCCTTTGGTCAAGGTATGGGCGACCGAGATGTGGCAGCAGCATTCCACAAAGGCAAAATCTGGTTTAAAGTTCCCGAATCTGTAAAACTTAATTTTGTAGGTAATCGTCCTGAGGGCATTTCAGCAAAAGATATTGTTCTTAATCTCCTAAATAAATTCGGGGCAAATACCCTTCTCGGCAAATCAGTTGAATTCTATGGTGAAGCTATTGATAAACTTACTCTCGACGAGAGAATTACCATTGCATCCATGGGTACCGAAATGGGAGTAATCATTCTTCTTTTCCCTCCCAATAAGGAGGTTATGGAATATTGCGAAGAACGTACAGGCAGAAAATTAAATAAAATTGATGCTGATACTGATGCCGCTTATGCGGAAGTTCATGAAATAGATATTAGCAAGTTTGTGAAAATGGTCAGCCGTCCTGGGAAACCTCACGACGCCGTAGATATTTCCAGTGAAAAACTTGTTCGAATCGATTCAGCTTTTGTGGGTAGTTGTACCAACGGAAGAATGGAAGATATGCGAGCAGTTGCAAATATTTTGAAAAACAGGAAAATTGCTCCGGGAGTAGTAATGAAAATTGTTCCTACCACCGACGAAATTTGGCAGCAATGCCTTGATGAGGGACTAATTAAAATTTTCAAAGACGCCGGTGCTCTGTTTTCCAATGCCGGTTGTGCCGGATGTGCTGCGGGTCAGGTAGGACAAAACGGTCCTGGCGAAATAACCATTTCAACAGGTAACCGCAACTTCCCTGGAAAGCAGGGAAAAGGTTCCGTTTATCTGGCTTCACCAGCAACGGTAGCGGCTTCCGCTGTAGCGGGATACATTACCTCGGAAGATGATATTCCAGACGAACCACCGGTTTACGATTTTAGTGTTGTTGATGAAAAACTAAGTGATATTAGCCTTAACACAGCAGCCCATGAGGAAAAAAATACCGAAATTGAAGGTCGTGTTTGGATAATCAATGAAGACAATATTGATACCGATATGATTTATCATAATCGATATTTACAAATCACCGACCCAAAAGAAATGGGTCAGTATATTTTTGATAACCTTGAGGGACATGAAGATTTTGCTAAAAAGGCAAAGCCAGGCGATATTGTTATTACTGGTAAAAATTTTGGCGCCGGAAGTTCACGACAAAAGGCTGTAGATGGATTTAAAACACTTGGTATACAGGCCATTATAGCAGAAAGTTTTGGCGCTATTTACGAAAGAAATGCCATAAACGCAGCCTTCCCCATACTTACATATAACGACCTCAGCAGTCTGGAATTAAAAGATGGTGACATAATCAGGGTAAATCTGGAAACGGGAGAAATAAAAAATGTTTCCAAGGAAAAAACTTCAGAACTGGAGGCTTTCTCAGAAGTTCAAATGGAAATTTATAATAACGACGGACTGTTTTAAGTGCAAAAGGGGCCTTGAGTTATTGGTGGTGAATTATGAGTTGTGAGTTATTTTAACCAACACTAATCTGCAACCTAGCACCATCCCCGAGATTCCTCACCCCTTCTTCTCTTGTCTAATGACGTATATTCACTGTTGGGGATTCGGAATGACGTTGGGTTATTTTAGATTATATATAACGAATAAGTCTTGATTTTCATAAACTAGTAACCAGCAACCGGTAACTTGCAACCAGTAACTCGCAACCAGCAAACACTCTTTAATCTTCAGCATTAAACTTCGCTTTCCTTTTCTCTACAAAAGCAGTAATGCCTTCCATACCATCGGGATGAGAAACACAACTTACTAAAGCCTGATGTTCTTTTTCCATTTGGGTTTCAATGGTACTTTCGAATGAACTATTAATCAGCCTCTTCGACCAACTAAATGTATGTAACGACTTTTCGCAAATCTTCAGGGCATAATCCTTCGCATAATCAACAACTTTTCCTTCCTCAGATATTTTATTTACTAAGCCTATTCGCAGAGCCTCTTCAGCATTTAAAGGCTCATCAAAAGTAGCTATTTCCAAAGCCTTAGCATTGCCTACTATACGTGGCAAATTAAAAGTCCCTGCCGCATCTACACTTAGGGCATTAGATGTAAAACCAAGTTTCATAACTGCTTTGGGATCTATAATTCTGAAGTCGGCAGCCAGACTAATAGAAAATCCACCACCTGCAGCAACACCGTTAATGGCGGCGATTATGGGCTTACTCATATTTCGCATTTCCATAATGCAAGGCTGCACATTTATAGCCATTTCATGAAAAGCTGCAGCAGGTCCGTCTTTATGTTTAAGCACAGCCCTTATATCACCACCAGCACAAAAGGCTTTACCCCTGCCGCTTATCACTACTGCTTTAACATCCTTTTTTACAGATAGTTTGCGTAAATAAGCATACAATTCTCTGGCTGTAGCCAGGTCAAGGGGATTATAAATTTCGGGGCGATTGAAATATAGAAATCCAATGCCATTTTCTATAATTAGTTCCATAATGTTTATTTTCTAATACCTAATATCGTGTAAAAACAGACCTTTGGCAGGTACTGAGAAACCAGCTTTACTTCTGTCTTTTAACTCTATAACTTTTTGAAATTCTGCTGTACTCATTTTTAAATTACCTACTTCCAGAAGAGTGCCTACTATCGCTCTTACCATATTTCTTAAAAACCTGTCAGCAGTTATGGTAAATACAAGCATCTCATTTTCATATTCCCATTTGGCATGTGCAATTCTACAATTATTGGTGTTAGTTTGGGTATGAAGCTTTGAAAAAGAAGTAAAATCAGTATACTCAAATAACTTTTCAGCAGCCTGATTCATTGCATCCACATCTAATTTTGGAAAATATTGATAAGAAAACTCATCTTTGAAGGGGTTTTTTAAGGGAGAAATATAATACTTATAGGTTCTGCTTTTTGCGTCAAAACGCGCATGCATTTCATTATCAACCTTAAACAAATCATAAATTACAATTGACCTGGAAAGAAAAGAGTTTAGTTTATATATGAAATCCTTTACATTTCTTATCTCAGAATTTATATCAAAATGAGCATAAAACATACTGGCATGAACTCCGGTATCTGTTCTTCCGCAGCCCACTATATGTAAATCCTCTTTAAGCATCAATTTTAATTTATCGGTTATTTCAGCCTGTACACTATGGGCATTATCCTGTACCTGCCATCCGTGGAAGTCGGCTCCATTGTATGCGAGTTTTAAAAAGTATCTGTACATAGGCCTATAAAAGAACAAAAATAAAAAAAACCGCCCAGCCTCAGGCCCGACGGTTATGCTTTTTAAGGTAAGTTTACGTTCCCTTAATTATTCAGGATTCCTAAATCACCGAATTTTTTTGATTTTAATACCTGCAGAGCAGCGCTATAACCCATAATTACATTCAATGTGAATACAGATGGTTTCATGTCTGACAAAGTAGATTGCTTCGGTGCTTTTTGTTTTTTGAGATCCTGAAATTCATTTGGAGTAAAAAAATTTGTCATAGGCAAATTATGTATATTTTTAAATTCCACCTAATAACGACACTATTTTTATTTTATTGTTTATTGTTAAAAACTACTTATTAATAATGATTTTTGGATGATGAATAATGATATTCGAATGATGAGTTGTGAGTTAAATAAAATGATTAACACTAACCTGACCAACAACTAATCCCCTACACAGACAACATCATCTTATTCTCCTCTACTATCTTCCTAAGATTTATTAGGGCATAGCGCATCCTGCCTAAAGCAGTATTAATACTTACTTCTGTTTGTTCTGCAATATCTTTAAAACTCAATCCAACATAACAGCGTAAATACAATACTTCTTTCTGCTCTTCAGGAAGATGTTCCAGTAATCCTTTTACATCTTTGTGTATTTGGGTAGTCACTAGATGTTCCTCTATGGATGGATCGGTAAGTTTAATAGTGTCGAAAACACTTACCTCAGGATTATAGGATTCTACAAAATTATGCTTCTTTTGTTTTCTGAAATGGTCAATTACCAGATTATGGGCAATTCGCATTACCCATTGGATAAACTTACCTTCATCATTATACTTACCCGATTTGAGAGTATTTATAACTTTTACAAAAGTGTCTTGAAAAATATCATCCGCCAATTGCTTATTTTTAACAAGCATAAAAATATATGCGAATAAACGCGACTTATGACGATTGATTAGAGTTTGGAGACTTGCGTGATTACCATCTAAATAGGATGTAATTAAATCACGCTCTGTTGCTGATTCCAGATTCATATTTTACCAATTTCGTTAATTATGTACAAAAAGGTAAATTTTTAATCGATAGCTGTCCTCCTATTAGTTTTTATGAATTATTAAGTGCAAATATATGTATTAAACTTAAAAAAGCAAAAAAATTGATAATTTTGCAGTCATTTTTTTAATATATGCCGAAAAACAACGATAATAATTACATAAGAGTCATAAAATCAAGGGTTAACAACCTGAAGAACCTTAGCGTAGATATTCCAAGAAAAAAACTTGTGGTTATAAGCGGACTCTCAGGTTCCGGTAAATCAAGCCTTGCATTCGACACACTTTATGCCGATGGACAAAGAAGATATGTCGAAAGTTTAAGTTCTTATGCCCGCCAGTTCCTTGGTCGAATGGACAAACCTGATGTGGATGATATACAGGGAATTTCTCCAGCCATTGCCATAGAGCAAAAGGTAAAAACACGTAGCCCTCGTTCTACAGTTGGTACATCAACAGAAGTATATGAATATCTTAAACTTTTGTTTTCTCGTATAGGAACTACATACTCACCAATTTCAGGCAAAGTTGTTAAAAGAAATAATACTCTCGACATTATTGAACATGTTGAAAGGCTGGAAGAAGGCACTAAGCTGATGGTGCTATCCCCGGTAATAATTCCCGAAGGCAGAGCCCTTAAGCAACAACTGGAAATACTTATGCAACAGGGCTTTACACGAATACTTCTAAATAACGAAACCCTGCGTATTGAAGATTATTTATCCGATAAAGCAAAAGAGAAAAAAAGCGACAAAATCTATCTTATCATCGACCGGCTGGTGAGCAATAATGATGATGACGATCAAAAATCACGCATAGCCGACTCGGCAGAAACTGCATTTTATGAAGGTTCAGGCATGTGCCTGATAATGAATATGTCTGATAATTCCATCGAAAAGTTCTCAAATAAATTTGAAAGAGATGGAATTGAATTTGAAGAGCCCAGCATTAATATGTTCACTTTTAATAATCCTTATGGTGCCTGTAAGAAATGTGAAGGCTTTGGAAGTGTTATTGGTATTGATGAGGACTTGGTAATCCCAAACAAATCTCTTTCAATCTACGATGATGCTGTTGCCTGTTGGAAAGGAGAGAAAATGAGCGAATGGAAATATGCTCTTATGGATGTAGCCGACAAATTCGATTTCCCGGTTCATCGTCCATATTTTCAGTTAACAGAAGATCAGAAAGAAGTATTATGGAATGGCAATGAGCATTTCGAAGGCATAAACCAGTTCTTCCAATACGTTGAAGAGCAGACTTATAAGATTCAATACAGGGTAATGCTTTCGCGTTATCGCGGAAAAACTGCCTGCCCTGAATGTAAAGGAACCAGGCTTAGAAAAGATGCTAATTATGTAAAAATTGCAAACAAATCTATTTCGGATATAGTTAAGATGCAATTGAATGAATTATACTTATTTTTTAAGAACATAAAACTAGACGACCACAAAACTAAAATTGCCAAACGTTTATTAGTCGAAATTAACAACCGCCTTGAGTTTTTAAACGATGTAGGTCTATGGTATTTAACCTTAAACCGACTTTCGAATACCTTATCAGGAGGAGAATCTCAAAGAATAAATCTGGCCACTTCACTTGGTAGTAGCCTCGTTGGATCAATGTATATACTTGATGAACCAAGTATTGGATTGCATTCTAGAGATACCGACAGACTGCTTAAGGTATTAAAGAGGCTAAGAGATTTAGGAAATACCGTAATAGTTGTGGAACATGATGAAAAAGTTATTAAGGCTGCCGACAATATAATTGATATTGGCCCCGATGCAGGGGAACATGGCGGTGAACTTGTTTATCAGGGCAGTTATGAGGATCTTAAAAACAATGATATAAGTTATACAGCCCTTTACCTTACGGGAAGAAAACAAATTGATTATTCACCTAATAAAAGAAAATTCAGAAACTACCTTGAGGTTAAAGCCGCTATGGAAAACAATCTCAAAAGTATTGATGTAAAAATACCCCTGAATATGCTTACAGTTATTAGTGGTGTAAGTGGCTCGGGAAAATCTACTTTGGTAAGGGATATCGTTTATCCCGCTCTCAAAAGACATTTTGGAGGTTATTCTGACAGATTGGGAAAATTTTCATCACTTGATGGTGATATCGACAGCCTTGGTTCAGTTGAATATGTGGATCAAAATCCTATAGGAAGGTCATCACGTTCCAATCCTGCTACTTATCTTAAAGCCTTCGACGAGATAAGGCAACTCTATGCAAATCAGTCATTAGCGAAACAAAGAAGATATAAGCCCGGTTATTTTTCATTTAATATAGCTGGCGGAAGATGCGATAATTGCGATGGAGAAGGTGAAGTAAAGGTGGAAATGCAATTTATGGCAGATATTCATCTGAAATGTGATGTTTGTAACGGAAAAAGGTATAAACAGGAAGTTCTGGATATAAAATATAATGGCAAAAATATTTCTGATATTCTGGAAATGACGATAAACAATGCCATCGACTTCTTTTCAGAAGGCAAAGATCTTTCTTCCACTGAGAAAAAAATTGTTGAAAAAATAAAACCTTTACAGGAAGTTGGCTTAGGTTATCTTCGACTGGGCCAATCATCAAACACTTTAAGTGGTGGTGAAGCACAAAGGGTAAAACTAGCTTATTTCCTCTCCAAAGGAAGTATTAATACTCCTACCCTCTTTATATTTGATGAACCTTCCACAGGATTGCATATTCACGACATTAAAAAACTTCTCATTAGCATGAATGCACTTATTGAAATAGGTCACAGCATTATGGTAATAGAACATAATAATGAAATTATTAAATCCGCCGACTGGATCATCGATCTGGGTCCCGAGGGAGGCGACAAAGGTGGTGAAATTGTTTTTGAAGGTACTCCTGAGGAAATAGTAAACTGCAAAAAATCTTATACCGGAAAATATCTTAACGATTAGTCCGTTGCAATCAGTTCTTTATAAACTTAGTTTTATATACCTTATTATCACTTTTAAGTTTAAGAAAATATAATCCCGACTTCAAGGCCGAAATATTTATACTGTTGGCGGAAACATTTCTAATTAGTATTAATTCCATACCGCTGATATCATAAATACTTAAACTATCGCCCTGCTTTGGAATATAATGAAGTATGCTAATTTCATCTTTTGCAGGATTTGGTTTAACCAAAATACCGGATTTATAATTTTCACCAATTCCTCCAATATAATCTTTAAACAACCATTTATAGGATATATCAAAATCATTTCGCCATAATGCTTCATTGTGTGATCCGTTGGGAATAGTCTTTTTAAATAATTCGTTTGCAGAAAATCCGTTATTCAAAAGGTGATCTTCCATAATACTCAGATTCTGAATATTTTGCGCCCCCTCATTACCTCCGATCATTTGATAAATCCTGATATTGTATTCCTTAGGATGATTGTCGGTAAATATCCACACCGAATCAGAAAACCAATAAGAAGGAGAAAAAACTCCGGCCTTGCCAAACACATCCTGATGTTTTAGTGCAGCATAAAATGAAATAAGTCCGCCCAAGGAACTTCCCATTATTGCAGTATTATTTCTATCAGTGAGAGTGCGATAGTTGTCATCAACATATGGCTTTAAAGTTTCCACAATGAAATCAACATATTTATCCCCGTCGCCTCCACCATAATTAGGGTTAGGCCAAGGAGTATACTCATTAATCCTGTGTATCCCTCCATTATCAATACCAATAACTATGGGAACATTAAATGACTGTTCGTAAAGTTCATCAAGACTCTCATCAACTTCCCATTCTCCTGCAAATGAGGTCTCTGCGTCGAATAAATTCTGACCATCATGCATATATAATACAGGATACGACTTTTCACTACTTTCATAATCAGGAGGCAGATAAATCCATATTCTACGGTTTCTGTCTAACTGAGGAATATAAAAGTCCTCACTCATTATGGAAACATTATCAGACGCTGTGCTTCCACCACCACTGCCATTTGCCCAATTTAAAATAAGCGGATAAATGGTATCGCCATTTCCATAAGTATAAGTTCGATTTTGAAGTTCTTCTCCATTGGCTCCTTTCTCCACCGTTTCCCAACTACCCATTGTAAACTTAAACTCTATTAGCGTTCCTTCCGGAGCAGCATCGAGCACAATTTGCCAGTATTGGTCATCAACTTCAGTTAACTTAAAATCCGGGTCCCCGGGATTCCAATCATTAATATTACCGGCAAAATAAAGTTCAGCATCATTAGGTGTATAGTCTGGTACCGTTTCGATTATAATAGTAATCTGTGCTGATAAAATTATTGTAGTAAGTAAGAATAATGTAATAAAAAAACTTCGCATGGCATGGTGTATTTATAAATTCAAAAATAGGAATTTATTAATATTTAATGCCCTTATGGAAAATAAGTATATCTAATTTTTAGATAAATTTCAAATCCTTCATACAGCCCTCAATAATCTGATATGTCTTCTCAATATCGTGATCAAGACCCACTGAAAATCTTATTAGTCCAGGAGATAGGCCCATTTCCTTTTGTATTTCCTCAGGCACCTCAGATGAAGTACTTCTTCCTGAATTTGAAAATAAAGTTTTGAAATAACCTAAACTCACTGCATGATACCCCACTTGTCGCTCCTGCATCATTTCCATTAATGCTGTGGCCCGTTCTGGAGTTTCCATGTCTATAGCAATCATACCACTATATCCAAAGCCATCATTCATCATATTATTCATTAATTCGTGATCAGGGTGATCAGTCAAACCAGGATAATTGAACTTCAATCCTAAGGCTTTAAATTTCTTTGCCAGATACATCGCATTATCACCATGCTTTTGCATTCGTATATGGAGTGTGGCAAGATTTTTCAAAATATTTGATGAACGCAAAGGATCCAGAACAGGTCCAAGCAACATTGCGGTTCCGTCATTTACATTGCTTATATCGTTAATAAACTCAGTAGAGGCACAAATAGCGCCAGCTACAGCATCATTTTTACCATTTATAAACTTTGTCATACTATATACAACGATATCAGCACCCAGTTTAAATGGCGAAATTATCATGGGTGTAAAAGTATTGTCAACAACCAGTTTAATATCATTTTGCTTAGCAATTTTAGCAAGTTCTGGAATATTGGAAATTTGTAACATTGGGTTAGTCATACTTTCAGTATAAATCACTTTAGTATTTGGCTGAACTGCTGCCTTCACGCTTTCTAAATCACTGATATTAACAAACGTAACCTCAATATTAAACTTCTTTAAGTAGTTTGCTAAAAACGCATATGTACCACCATAAGTTGTTACACTGGTGATTATGTGATCGCCGGTATTAACCAATTGTAAAATTGCTGTTGTAATAGCCCCCATACCCGATCCTGTTACCCATGCAGCCTCTGTTCCCTCCATGGCTGCAAGAACTTCAGAAAGGTATTTATTGGTCGGGTTCCAGTGTCTGGAATATAAAAAACAACCTTCAGTTTCTCCATGAAATGTATCTAACATTGTTTTTTCATGCAAAAATGTATATGTAGCAGAATCTGTTATTGAAGGGTTTACTCCACCAAACTCTCCAAGCTGTTCTATTCTTTGTACGGCTGTAGCCGGATCCCATTTTTTTGCCATAATAGTATTTGTTTATATTTGATTACAAATATACTAATATCGTAGCCATTTTCCATATAATTTGACAATATGAATCTCAAATAGTAATATTTTTTTAATTTTGTAAGTAAATTCAAACATTTTAAATAAATTTATTACTTTTTACAATAAAAAATGGAAAATAAATTTCGAATTGATAGTTTAGACAGAAAAATTCTTAGTATACTGGTTAAAGATGCCAGAGTGCCATATTTAGAAGTAGCCAGGAAGTGCAAAGTAAGTGGAGCTGCAGTGCATCAAAGAATACAAAAGATGACAGAAGCAGGAGTTATCACAGGCTCACAATTTAACATATCTCCATACGACTCGGGTTATTTAACACAAGCATTTATTGGTCTTCAGGTAAATCTTACCAGCACTCGTACTCATGAGGAAGTCTTCGATAAAATTTCTAGGGTTCCTGAAATTGTGGAATGTCATCATACCAGTGGTAAGTACTCACTTTTTGTGAAAATTATGGCCAAAAACAATCAGCATCTTAAAAGTATCATAATTGAAAAAATCCAGTCAATTATTGAAGTTACTGCTACCGAAACATTTATTTCCCTTGAAGAGGGATTTAAAAGACAACTTCCGGTTTAACCTTTAGCATATTCTTATAATTTAGCAGAAAAATAATTATAGTATTGAACTTATCAATTGCAGGAAATAATAAATTATCATACGGGCTGCTGGCTTTAATGCTGGGGTTTTTTATTTCAATTAATCTTTCTAAGAGTCCGGAAAATAGTGCCCATTTTATCGATGGAGATGGTAGCGGGCATTATGCCTGGTTAAGCGCTATTTTTGTTCATCACAGTCTCGATTTTAAAGATGTATTTGAAGCCGAAAAAAGCAGAAAAACAATTGATTATCAAGGTCATAACTATCACGAAATAAATGGCATTACCATAAATAAATTCCCACCCGGAACAGCATTTCTAATTATGCCTTTCTTCCTTATGGCAATGCTTATTTCCATGTTTGCCGGACTTCCAATAGACGGATATTCAACAGTTTTTCAATATTCAGTGGGCATAGCAGCCGTTTTCTGGTGCTGGGTAGGATTATTATATTTAATTAGGTTATTGAAATCATTTGACATAGGTAGCAATGCAGCTTTATTATTTGCCGGAGCCGCATTATTTGGCACTAATCTTTTTGCCTATACTTTTATTATGCCTTCATTTTCACATGTTTATTCATTTTCCATTATAAGCGTTTTGCTGTATAACGTGAGGCGGTATTTTGTCTGCAATAATAAAAGAAATTTAGTTTTTGGAGCCCTGTCTCTGGGATTGATATTTATGATACGTCCTGTAAATATATTGGTAATTTTTGCTATACCATTTATGGCAGATGACCGGAAGATGTTCAAAGCTTCTGTTATAGCAAAGTTTAAATCACTTGATTTTCTGATTGCAACTGTAGTACTTTTTCTAACAGTTAGTCCTTATTTAATAATTAATTATCTTCAAACATCCCAATTAATGTATTTTGCCTATAAAGGCGAAGGCTTTTACTGGACAAGACCTGAATTATTTAATTTCCTCTTCAGTTTCCGTAAAGGATGGTTGGTTTATACTCCATTATTCTTGCTCCTATTTCCGGCTATTATTGTCACATTTAAGAGAAATAAATTTCGATTTTACTGGTTTTTGATTTTCATTTTTACCTTAATTTATGTGTTCTCAAGTTGGTGGAACTGGTTTTATGGCGACAGTTTTGGGATGCGTCCAATGGTGGATTTTACAAGTGTTTTTATGGTTTTTATAGCACTCTTATACAAGCCTTTAAATAACTATTTCAAGAAATTAATTTATATTTATATTTTGCTTGTTATTTCCATAAATTTCATACAATCCTACCAATATGCCAGGGGAATTATCCATCCCGATTCAATGAATAAGGAAGCATACTTTGAGGTATTTTTAAAAACCTCTGAAAAGTACTCAGGATTAATATCAGGAGGACCTGAATATTATTTTGGCAAACTTGAAAACAAGCCATTTTATTCCAAAGAAAATAATTTTGAGATTGATAAA
>PKTD01000106.1 GCA_002869315.1 Marinilabiliales bacterium
CAAAGTAAGTTTTGAGGATATGCTTGATGCAGGGGTTCATTTTGGCCACCTCCGTCGTAAGTGGAATCCTAACATGGCTCCTTATATCTTTATGGAGCGTAATGGTATTCATATCATCGACCTGTACAAAACACAGGCAAAATTAGACGAAGCACAAAATGCTCTTAAGCAAATTGCTAAGTCAGGTAGAAAAATTCTTTTTGTTGCTACTAAAAAGCAAGCAAAAGATATAGTTGCAGAAACTGTACAAAAAATTAATATGCCATATATTACCGAGCGTTGGACAGGTGGTATGTTAACAAATTTTGCTACTGTAAGAAAGGCAATTCGTAAGATGACGGGTATTGATAAATTAATGAAAAGCTCAGCTTATAACAACTTATCAAAACGCGAACGTCTTCAAATTACACGTGAACGTGCAAAATTAGAAAAGACATTAGGTAGTATTGCTGACATGAATCGTATTCCTTCAGCTTTATTTATCGTTGATATCAATAAAGAGCACATTGCATTGGCAGAGGCCAAAAAATTAAACATCCCTGTTTTCGGAATGGTAGATACTAATTCTGATCCTACAAGTGTTGATTTTGCTATTCCTGCTAATGATGATGCTTCTAAATCAATTTCATTAATCGTTACTGCTGCTGCTCAGGCTATCGCTGAAGGTCTTCAGGAAAGAAAACTTTCAAAGGATAAAAAAGAGCAAGAAGCTAAAGACGAAATGGAAGCGAAAGAAATTAAAGTAAAGTCAAAAGCACTTGAAGATGCTGAAGCACAGGCTGATATTGATGCTGAAAAAGCAAAAGTAAAAGCAAAAGCGAAAGCAGAAGGTGAAAAAGAAACTACTAAGCCAAAAAGGACTAGAAAACCAGTTTCAAAAAAGAAATAATTAATATTAAGATAAAACTGTAGGTAAGATGAAAATAACAGCCCAACAGGTAAACGAACTCAGAAAAATTACCGGTGCAGGTATGATGGATTGTAAAAAAGCATTGGTAGAGTGTGAGGGAGACCTTGAAAAAGCAATAGACGTACTAAGAAAAAAAGGACAAAAAGTAGCTGCAAAGCGTGCTGATCGCGAAGCTGGTGAAGGTGTTGTACTTGCTAAAGTTAGTGATGACAAAAAATTTGGTGCTGCAATTATGATTAATTGCGAAACTGATTTCGTTGCTAAAAATGGTGATTTCATTTCTTATGTTCAAAGCGTATTAGACCTTGCAATTGCAAATAAAGCTGCTAGTGAAGATGCACTTAAAGCACTAGACCTTGATGGAAGAACAGTTGAAGAAACTATTACTGATCAGACAGGTGTTATTGGTGAAAAAATTCAATTAGGCCATTATGAGGTTGTTGAAGCAGAATCTGTTTTTGCTTACATTCACCCTGGTAACCGTATTGCAACTTTAGCTGGTTTCAATAAAGCTGGTGATAACTTAGCTGATGCCGGAAAAGATGTAGTTATGCAAATTGCTGCCATGTCTCCTGTTTCTTTAGATAAAGAAGATGTTTCTCAGGAAATGATCGATCGTGAAATTGAAATTGGTAAAGATCAGGCACGTCAGGAAGGTAAACCAGAAGAGATGCTTGAAAAAATTGCTCTTGGTAAATTGAATAAATTCTTTAAAGAAAGTACTTTATTAAATCAGGCTTTCATTAAAGATTCTAAACAATCAGTTTCTCAGTACCTTAAATCAGTAGATAAAGATCTTACTGTAACTGCTTTTAAACGTCTTGCACTTCAGAGTTAAGATTTTTTTATAAAACTATATAGAAACCCTTAATACATTTTAGTGTTAAGGGTTTTTTTATTCGCTATTTCTTTTCTTAATATAAATTTAAGATGTTTATTTGTAAATTAAATTAATAAAAGTGAACTACCTCTCAGCAGAAAATCTTTCGAAACATTATGGCGAACTTATTTTATTCGAAAACATAAGCTTTGGATTAAACCAGGGTGACAAGGTTGCACTTATTGCAAAAAATGGTGCAGGCAAATCCAGTTTGCTTAAAATCCTTGCCGGGAAGGATACTCCTGATGAAGGAAGTTTTGTTATAAATAAAGATGTTTCATTGGCCTATCTGCCGCAGCAAGCCGAGTTTGATGAAGAACTTACTATTGATCAACTATTTCACACATCTCACTCAAAAACACTTGAGGTAATTCGTAATTATGAAGAAGCCATAAAAAAGCAAACCACAGATTATAATCCCCAAACTCAACTGGAGGTTGATAAGGCTTCACAAATGATGGATATTTATGAGGCATGGGACTATGAAGAAAGAGTAAAACAAATGCTTAGCAGGTTCGGCTTAAATGAAACCCACATAAAAATAGCAAAATTATCGGGAGGGCAGAAAAAACGTCTTGCACTTGCTTTTACCCTTCTGGATAAACCTGATATGATTTTTCTGGATGAGCCAACAAACCATCTCGACATAGATATGATTGAATGGCTTGAAGATTACCTTTCAACAGCCAATACTACTTTGCTAATGGTTACTCACGACAGGTACTTTCTCGACAAAGTGTGTAATAATATTTTGGAAATGACAGCCGGCAAAATTCATCTTCACAAGGGCAATTATGCATATTTCCTGGAGAAAAAGGCAGAACGTCAGGCGGCAGAAAGGAAAGAAATCGCGACGGCAAAAAGTTATGTTAGAAATGAGCTGGACTGGATGCGAAGAATGCCCAAGGCCAGGACAACAAAATCAAAATCACGCATAGATTCTTTTTATGAAACGGAAGAAATTGCAAAGTCGGGTATTGTTGAACAGGAAATGAAATTTGAAATCCAATCGAGGAGAACAGGAAAAAAGATACTGGAACTTGAAGGAATTTCTAAATCATATGAAAATAAAACTCTAATTAATAATCTCAATTACACCTTTAAAAAAGGTGAAAAAGTTGGTATCATTGGTCCCAACGGATGTGGAAAGTCTACATTACTAAACATAATTACCGAACAAATAAAACCTGATAGCGGAAGGGTAACAACAGGTGAAACAATAACTTATGGTTATTATAAACAAGACGGACTGGATTTTAATAAAAACAAAAGGGTAATCGATATACTTACTGATATTGCTGAAGTGGTAAATGTTGGAAAGAATAAAACTATCAGTGTTTCCCGCTTCCTGAGTTTTTTCTTATTCGAGCCAAAGGTCCAAAATAATTATGTTTACACACTGAGCGGTGGTTAGCTAAGAAGACTTTATCTGCTAACTGTTCTCATAAAAAATCCCAATTTCCTCATATTGGATGAGCCTACAAACGATCTGGATATTGAAACTCTGAATAAGTTGGAGGAATTTCTAATGGACTTTCAGGGTTGTGTCCTTCTGGTTTCTCATGACAGATACCTTATGGATAAATTAGCTGACCATATTTTCCTGTTTAAAGGAGATGGAGAAATAAAAGATTTTTATGGAAACTATACTGAATATCAACTGACGAGGAAAAAGGAAGTAAAACAAGAAAAAGCAAAGGAAACAGAGAGAAAGCAAAAGGAAAAAAAGTCAAACTCCAAAAAAGAAGTAAAGATAAAAACCAAATTAACTTATAAGGAAAATCTTGAACATCAGCAATTGGAGAAAGATATTGCCAGTCTGGAAGATGAGAAAAAAGAACTGGAAACAAAACTAAATTCTGGGACACTTGAATACGAAGAACTACAAAAAATATCCATCAGGGTAACTAATATCATTGAATTAATTGATGAAAAAACTTTAAGGTGGATGGAATTGGAAGAATATTTATAAAATTTTATTTATTGGGATTTAAATATATTTTTGTCGAAAATATTAGATAATATGAAAGCAGTTGTAAGTATAATTATGGGCAGCACCTCCGACCTTAAGGTTATGGAAAAAGCAGCAGCCTTTTTTGATGAAATGGAAATTCCTTTTGAGATAAATGCTTTATCGGCTCACCGTACTCCTGAGGAAGTAGAAAAATTTGCCAAAAACGCTAAAAATAATGGTATAAAAGTAATTATTGCAGGAGCAGGAATGGCAGCACATCTTCCGGGTGTAATAGCGTCTATGACAACACTTCCGGTTATTGGTGTTCCAATTAATGCAAGTCTGGATGGTATGGATGCATTATTAGCAATAGTTCAAATGCCTCCTGGAATTCCTGTAGCAACAGTAGGTATAAATGGTGCATTAAATGCTGCAATTTTAGCTGCACAGATGATGGCTACTGGCGATGAAGAAATTGCAAAGAAAGTTAATAGCCACAAAGAAGGGCTAAAGCAAAAAATTGTTAAGGCAAATGAAGACCTTACAAAAGTTCAGTATAAATTTAAAACCAATTAAAGGTTTTATTTCTTTCTGATTATTGTAATTCCATCCCTTAGAGGGATGATTACTTTTTCAACTCTTGAGTCTTCTTTTATATGCTTGTTAAAGGCTACTATACCTTTAGTTTCTTTATCGGCTTTGTTTGATTTTGATGTTTTTTTATCCGGATGCAATACCTTTCCCGACCATAGTACATTGTCGGCTAGTATGAAAGCCCCCTGATTTAACTTTTGCAAGGCAAGTTCGTAATAATCAATATATTGTTCTTTATCAGCATCGATAAAAACCAGGTCGAATTTCATATCAATTTGAGGTATAATTTCCAGCGCATTGCCAATTCTAAAATCTATTTTATCAGCTAATCCCGAAAGCTGGAAATATTTGTTTGCAAAAGTTTCCAATTCCTCATTAATGTCAATGGTTACAAGTTTACCACCTTCTTGTAAACCTTTGGCCATTTGTATGCCTGAATAGCCTGTAAAGGTTCCTATTTCAAGAATATTTTTTGGTTTTATCATACGCGATATCATCTCCAGAAATAAGCCTTGCTGCTTGCCAGATACCATGCGCGGATAATAGGTTTTAATTTGTGTTTCTCTATAAAGTTTATGCAACAATTCATCCTCTGCAGATGAATGCTCATCCATATAATCTTCAATTTCTTTATTTACCATTTTCATTTAGTTTCAAAAATCAGAGTGCTTAGTTTATTTTCGTCAAATACTTCATTGGCAACTTCCAGCAAACTCTCTACACTAAGTCCTTCTATTTCTTTGATAAAACTTTCAACAGTTTTAATTTCAGGGCGATATAAATAACTTTTTGCATTTGAAAGCATTTCGTTTTGCCTCGAATCATATTGTATGGCAATTTGTCCGGCAAGTTGTTTTTTAGCTCGGGAAAATTGTACAGTTCCTAATTTATTTTCTCTCAACAACCTCAACTCACGTTTTATTAACCTCTTACTCTTTTCAATATTTTTTAAATCCGTTCCCAGATATATTGCAAACAGTCCAGTGTCGGAATATGTATTAAACATAGATTCTACGGTATAGGCTATACCATGTTTTTCTCTTAAATTAAGGTTCAGCCTGCTATTCAATGCCGGACCTCCCAGAATATTATTCAATAAAAGCAGAGGAATGCGTTTAGGGTTTTTCCTGCTGTAAGCCAGATTACCAATCATCAGATGGCTCAGATAGGCGCCTTTTTGTTCTACAACATAATTAGGTTTATAATTTTCAAAAGCCATTCTTTGCTGCTTTCCTCCTTTAAGATTAACACTTTCAAAATGCTGCTCCAGAAGTTTCACAAGTTTCTTAAGGCTTATATTCCCGACCGAAGAAATTACAATATTATCAAGCCTGTAATTTCTTTTCATAAACCTAAAAACATCACTTTTACTAAATGAATTAACAATTTCTTCACTGCCCAAGATGTTCGTTGCGAGAGGATGTCCTTCAAAAATCTGAGCCTCAAAATCGTCGAATATTTGCTCCGATGGGTTATCCAGATATGAATTTATCTCATCCAGAATAACCATTTTTTCCTTCTCCATCTCCTTTACAGGAAAAATAGAGTTGAATGCCACATCTGCAAACAACTTAACTGTATTGGAGTAAAAAGGGCTTAAAAAAGAGGCATAAATACATGTTTCCTCTTTGGTGGTAAAGGCATTTAGTTCTCCACCGGAATTCTCTATCATTCCAAGTATATGAAATGCTTTACGCTTTTTTGTTCCCTTAAATATCATATGCTCAATAAAATGAGCCATTCCTATTTCATTGGGCCTCTCATCACGTGAGCCAGTACCAACCATCAATCCGAAGTGAGATACAGGTGTATTTACCTCAGAATGAACAAGTTTGATTCCGTTACTTAATATGTGATATTTATAATTCAAACAGTTTAAATTTTATGCAAAGATAACTTAATGCCAATTAAAATTATGAGTACCAATCATTTTGCTATAAATTAATTTATATTTGTGTTAAAAATAAGTTGGTGAATGGTTACTAAAGACAAATACTTTGTACGATATAATATTCTGCTATTAGTATTAGTGTCGTTTTATATTTTTATAGTTGGGTGGCTACCATTTGAAAATGTAATAAATGAAATTTATAATTTCACATTCACAGCAATTTATATTATTGCAGCTAAGGTAATTACACATAAGAAAAACAAAAAGTTCTTTGTCTATGCTGGCATCACAATCACACTGATGTGGGTATCCGACATCTTGCATCTGGAACTACTGAGTATTATATCTTCCGTTTTCTCCATTGGTTTTATAGTACTTATAATAGTGCTTATGCTTATCAGGCTGGCAAAAAGTAAAAATGTCGGACTTCTAGAGTTTGTAGAGGCAATTAATATTTATTTTCTGATGGGGATAGTTGGAAGTATTCTCTTTAGGATTGTGTTTAACCATACTCCTGGAGAATCATTCAATGTTGCTTCAGAGATGATAAACGCCAATACAGATTTAATTTACTTTAGTTTTGTTACCATTTCTACTCTGGGCTATGGCGACATAAGTCCAATTGAACCGCTTGCAAAAAGCTTAGCAATTTTTGTGAGTATCAGCGGCCAACTTTACCTTACTATGATTATTGCAATACTAGTGGGTAAGTATTTGAGTAAACAAAATAATAAAACTGAACCGAATTAAAACATCATTAAATAACCCTGCCTTCTTTAGCAGCTTTAGCATCCAATGACCGTCCTATGATTAGGCCAATTATCATACCTAAACTCAAGCCCAGAGATATCCCCAATGATCTTTCAAAACCTGATAATACTGCAATTCCAAACATAAGTCCAAATGAAGAACCTAAGCCTACTCCCATATTTGTATAATATCTCTTTGTAGTAAGAGAAAAAGATTCCTTCAAAAATTTCTCAAATTTTCCTTGTGCTTTCCTAAAGTATCTCTTAGTGTATCGTGGATTAGATTTTAATTTCAAAGATTCAAGTTCTGATTCGATAGATTGTATCTCATTATCAGAAAAATTTCTTTTGTCCAATTCAAGAAGTATATTTATGAAACTATCGTATACTTTGGTTTCATATTTATTTGAAGATCGATTTCTTAAATCTCCCAGGTATTTATAAGTCTCTTTAATAGTCATTATTATTTCTTTTTCTCTTTAGTGGCCAAAAACACAATTTATTACATCAAATAGTAGAAAATAATTTACAAGGATTGCAAAAAACTATTAATAAAGGCTTTAGCTATTAATACTTTCAATATCAGAAAGCAATTCTTCTAGTTTTTTTAATACTCTTCCATATACAAGGTTTAAATCCCATTTATATATTCTTCCACCTAATATTGCCAGTATAATTATAATTAGGAGTACAAGTACAATTCCTATAAATGGTATTCCAAAAACCAGATAAGTATCAGGATAACTCATAATAATTTTTTCTACCAATCTTTCACCTAAAAAAACTCCACCAACGTTTTTAAACCAAAAACCAAATACAAGAGACAAAAATATCATTGGATATAAAAAAGTGGCAAATCTTTTATTTACAGATATTTGATTCTTTATCCAATTATTAAATTCTTTGAGATATTGATAGCTGTTTTCTCCTTTATCAATATTATCTAAACCGTTCAACAATTTTTTATTAATAAGTACCAGAACCATCAGACTCACAAAAAACATAATTCCCATCACAGGTAATCCCACAAAATATGATATAATTAAAGCGATAAATGAAAATACAACTATCGCAATCAGGTTAATTTTAAACATCCTTTTGAATTTGTCAATTATATGAATTGATTTACGACTATAAAGATTGTTTACTTTGGGTGCTACCATAGCATCGCTTTTTAAAAAACCTTCCTTCCAAATATTTTCAATTGATTTCTCCATCTAGTATTTTTTTTAATCTGATTTTTACTCTTTGAACACGAACACCAATATTATTTGGGTTAGTTCCAATTATAGAAGCGATTTCTTTATATGATTTCTCTTCCAAATACAGCGTTATGATAGCCCTGTCGATTTCTGATAATTTTTTAATGGCAGCATATAATAGATTTAGTTGTTCATCCTCAAATGCATGATTGTTTTCAGTTTCTTCTGTTGGTAAAGCATCTGAAACAAAATGCTGGCTTTTATTTTTGTTTTTTTTAAGTAATGTCAGGCATACGTTTAATGAGATTCTGTAAACCCAGGTACTCCATTCTGATTCTTCACGAAAGTTTCCCTTACTCCTCCATATCTGCAGGCATACTTCCTGATAATAATCTTCAAAATCTTCCTGTGAATTTGTGTATGCCCTGCATAACTTTATTATTATCCCGGAATAAGGTAAAATTGATATATTATAAAAATCGCTACTCAATATCGTTTTTAATTAGTAAGTGGCATAAAATAAAATTTATTACACCCAATTGTAAAAAAAAGAAAGAAAACAGAAACTGAACTAACTTAAAAAGGTTCGGTTAAAATTATCTGCTATTCAGTTTCTCAATAAAATCCTCATCAGTGTATAACCAAAACATAGGCTGCCACCTTTCTATGCCATTAAAATCAATGCGCTTAGCAATGGGAGCAATACCATAAATAGTTTTAGACATTTGCAGGTTGTCAGGGTTTATCTCCCATTTTTCGAGAAATCTCAACCTTAATATATCTTGCTTTGTAATATTATTAATAATTGTTGTATCATATTCCTCAAAGGGGTCGGTTGTTCGACGTAAACGCAAAATTAATGTGTCGCTAAAAAGCGACCTTACATCCTGTGCGCTTATGGGATTACTATAATAATCATAAGCCTGAAATTTGCCATCTTTGGCACCCTCAATTATTAAATCGAGAAGTTCTTCCCTATCAGGCCCGGCAATATTTTGTATCCACCAATCCCATGATGGATCAGGGCTTTGAATATTTACATCATATTGGATTTTATTGGTTACTACCGCTTTATTTTTTTCAGAATTACATGAACTTATTAAGGCGAATAAAAACAGAATCAGTATATAACTTTTAGGATTTCTCATTGTTTGGCTTTTTAATTAATTTTACAACTTAATGAACGCTAATTTACTAAAAATATTATTGGGGCTCTTTGTTCTGCTAAGTAGTTTTATTGCTAAAAATCAGACTATTCCATCCGAAAGAGTAGTAAACTGGAAAGCAGCATATAATTCATTTAGCATAAACTTTCCTATTAACGAAATCAATATAAAAGATTTTGGTGCAACAGGTGATGGAATAAGCGATGATCAGCCTGCAATTTATGATGCAATAAATTCTGTTGGAGAAGAGGGGGCTATAATATATTTCCCGGCAGGCAATTACTTATTGAATTCGCCAATAAACCTGAAACCAGGAGTTTTTCTCAGAGGGGAAGGTTCTGATTCGACAACTCTATTATTAGATTTCTCCGGACAGCCGATTAACGGTATTAATATCGCTAAATCACAAACTAAGGAAAATAGCAGTAGTTTCTTTCAAATAATTTCAGGATTTGAAAAAGGAAGAAATAAAATTGTGTTGGAAGAAACTTCAGAATTTGATGTTGGGAATTATGCTGAAATTGTTGAAGATAATGGTGATTGGGATATTGTACCAGCCAACTGGGCTGAAAATAGTGTAGGTCAGATTATCCGCATCGATAGTGTTAAAGGAGACAGCATATGGTTTAATAATGCTTTGAGAATAGACCTATCAGCAGATTTAAATCCTCGGATAAGAAAGATAAGTCCCATACAAAATTGTGGAATTGAATGCCTGAAAATTAAACGTTTGGATGAACCTGATGAAGGAGCAGGTTCAAATATAAATTTCAGTTTTGCAGCTAATTGCATAGTCAGAGGAGTGGAAAGCGACAGCAGTGTGGGTAGTCATATTTCTGTTTATAACAGCTCCAATATTTGGTTTACCGGAAATTATATTCATCATGCTTTTACTTATGATGGAGCAGGAACAAGAGGCTATGGAATACACCTGAGTCAGCATAGTGGAGAGTGTTATATAGCAGATAATATATTTCGCCATTTAAGACATTCGATGATGGTAAAAACCGGAGCCAATGGAAATATTTTTGCATATAATTATTCACTGGAACCAAACAGATCGGAGCCAATTGCAACCTTATCAGGCGATATTTCATTGCACGGTCATTTTGCATTTTCCAATCTTTTCGAAGGAAATATTATTCAAAATATTATAATCGACCATTATTGGGGGCCATCAGGACCTTATAATACCTTCCTCAGAAATAGAGCCGAATTATTTGGAATACTAATGACTGAAAATCTGGAATACGAAACTTCATGGCAGAATTTTACCGGTAACGAAACCTCAAATACTATAGTGCCTTACGGCCAGTTTATACTAACGGGAGAAGATCACTTTTTATATGGAAATAATATTCAGAATACGGCTGTTCCTGAAGGAAGTGAAGATTTTTCCGACATATCGTATTATCTTGATGACGAACCTCCTTTTTGGATGGATCAGTTCATTTGGCCACCAATTGGATACCCCCATGAATTAGAAGAACATTTAAACCCTGCCAAACAGAGATTTCTCGATGGAGTATGGTTGACATCGTGCAACGATAGCATTTTTGTTGGTAAAGAAGAAATCAATTCAGATATTTCATTAAAGGCTTGGCCAAATCCCGCAACTTCAAAAATAATGATTGAACTATCAAATTTGAAAGTAAATTCCATCAGAATTTTAAATTTAAATGGAATTTATTTATCTGATTATAAAATAAATACAAAAAATAACAATTTTGAAATCAATTTGGGTAATACCATAAAAAACGGGCTATACTTCTTAGTTGTTGAAACTAAAAGTGGAGTTGTAACGAAAAAACTCATTATCCACAAAAGGTATTAACAAATGAAAATAAGCAAACCTACATTATTAATCGACAGATATAAAGTGGCCTCAAATATCGATAAAATGATAAAAAAGGCTGCTGAAGCAGGATGTGTTTTCCGTCCACATTTTAAAACACATCAATCGAAAGAAGTTGGTAAAATTTTCAGGGAAAAAGGCGTAAATGAAATTACGGTTTCGTCGGTAAGTATGGCTGAGTATTTTGCTGAAGATGGCTGGAATGATATCACAATTGCTTTTCCATGTAATATTTTGGAAATATATTCGATTAATAATCTGGCAAAGGAAGTGGAGTTAAACCTAATGACGGATTCTAATTTTACAGGAGATTTTCTGAGTAAAAACCTCACAAGTAAATGTGGTTTGTTTATAAAGATAGATATTGGTTATAATCGTAGTGGATTGGAATATAACTCTCCTGAAATTGATGAAATAATTAAAACCTGTGAACAAAGCAACAATCTTATTTTCAAAGGTTTTTTAACTCATGATGGAAGAAATTATTCTGCAATAGGCAAAGCTGAGATAGAAAGAAATTTAGTTGAAGCCATAAATATCTTCAAACGTTTAAAACAAAAATATCCCGGGGCAATTTTTTCCTGGGGTGATACTCCCTCCTGTTCTCTAGTAGAAGATTTAGGTTTTTTCGATGAATTACGTCCAGGAAATTTTGTGTACTATGATGTCATGCAATATCATATAGGCTCCTGTAGCCTTGATGAAATAGCAGTTGCAGTAGCATGTCCGGTAGTTTCCATAAATAAATCACGAAGTGAATTGGTAGTTTACGGTGGGGCTGTCCATCTTTCAAAGGAATTTATTGCCGCCGATAATAATTTTACCCTTTTTGGCTATGTTGTAAATATTGAAAATAATAAATGGTTAAATCCAATAAACGGAGCATATGTGGCTCGTTTATCACAGGAACATGGAATAATTAAAATGCCTCCAAAAGAATTAGAGAAATTTAAACCAGGGGATATTGTTGGAATATTACCTATACACTCCTGTCTTACTGCAAACCTTTTACCGGACAACTATATTATAGTGTGATGTTTTTTATCTTTTTGGGAAATTCTTTTAGGAATAAATTATTTTAAATATGGCACAAAAAGGACCAATGCCAAATTTCGAAACCATGGAGGATTATATCGCCAGCCAGTCGGAAGATGCACAAAAAGTATTGAAGGAATTAAGAAGCCTTATTAAAGAAGTAATACCTGAGGCCGAGGAAATTTTAAATTACAAAATCCCTTGCTTTAACATTATCCCTGGGGGAAAAATAGAACAGCAAATAATGATGGCTGCTTATGCAAAATTCATAGGTTTCTATCCATTTCCATCAACTATTAAAAAGTTTTCCCATGAACTAAAAGAATATAAAAAAGGAAAAGGATCTGTTCAGTTTCCATTAAACAAACCATTGCCAAAAGAACTGATTAAAAGAATGCTTAAGTTCAGGAAGTCAGAAATTATAAAGCAGATTTAGTTCCTGTAGGTGATAATTTATATGCTTATTTTACACTGATTATCACATCCTTATCAAATTCTCATCTATCTCAATACCTGGTTTATAAACCACCCCTGTATTTCGTTTCGCGTCCAGAATAATATTCATTTCCTCCTCAAAGCGAACATGGCGGATAGCATCATTTTCGAATACGGCAGGCTGACTATCTAGAAAATCAAGGTTAAAATAACCGTCATCAATAAATGGATTAATAGTAAAATAACCTACTTTAAATGAAGTCAGGTTCTGGAAGAAATGTGTCCCCTGACTGGGGTCGATACGATAATTTTCAAGTCCGGATTCAACTATTAATCGGGCGGCAGAAATTTGTGGCCACTTCACGGGTATTCCTAACCATGGATCACTTGAGCCCCATCTTCCTGGACCAATTAGTATATAATTTTCATTTTTTTCCAAGAATTTATTATTTTCATTATTTANTATTCCTCGACTTATCGAAAGTTTGTGGCTTTACATAAACAACATCCTTTATTCCTGAAATAACTCCGTTACCCAAAGCAGATTTGGTAACAATCAAGGCATCTTTTCTATTTATTTGCGACTCCTTTAGATGGACAGTATCTGAGATTGATACTATAGGTCTTATTTGCAATAAATTAAACTCAAATTGTTTATTCTTATTGGGAGTTAAATCCATTACGAACTCTATTTCCACAGGTTTCCCCATTTCCCGCTCTCCCAGCGCCAATACCTTTTGAATAATTTCTGCCAAAGGCAAAGTATTATGTTTAAGAATCTGCGAAAAAGTTATTATTTTTTTTCCCTCGTGAGCATATGAATCCCTTAAGATATTATTCTGTAAATCATAGGTTGAAACAACCATTTTCAGAGAACCATCTTTTTCCGCAGCCTTTATTTTCAAACTTTCAAGACTACCACCATCATCGGCAGTAATTGTGAAATCTTTTAGATCGCGATTGAGTGCAAAGAATGTCTTTTGCGTTTCCCTTAATGCTGATGCAGGAGTGGAAGTCTGCAATACCTTTTTAGGATACTTGGGTGAAAATCTGAGGCTTTGTCCACCATCAACTATATACTTTCCCAATCCGAATGCGATATTTGCAATGCCATCCTCCGATTTTTCAGGAGCAATTGGATAATAATTAAGTGAACGCGCAACTCCAGAAAGGCTAGGATAAAAATAATTTTCATAGGCAGTTCCACAAACTTCCTGAATAACGATTGCCATTTTCTCCTCATCAATAACATTTGATGTTGCTTTCATATAGGCCTTACTATCAGCATAAAATGAAGAAGCATAAACAGCCTTTATTGCTTCGCAGAGAACTTTAAACATATTGTGATAGTCCCCTTCAACATGGGGCACCATATAGGTATTATATATACCTGCAAAAGGCTGATAATGACTATCTTCCAACAAACTTGAAGAACGTACAGCAATAGGGTTATTAAGCAATTGAGTAATTGTCATAAGGTCCTCATAAATGCGATTTGGCAATTTTGCTTTTATGAAATGTTCAAACAGTTCATCATCAGTAATCTCAACCGATAATGCTATGGGGTATAAATTGTTCATTTCCATAAACTCATCGAAAATATCAGTCCCCAATACAACCGTTTTTGGAATTGTTATAACAACACTTTCAAAGTGATTATAAAGATGATTTCTCTTAATAAGTGAATCCAGAAAGGCCAAACCTCTGGCTTTACCACCAATTGAGCCCTCTCCTATTCTGGAAATAGTAAAGTACTCATCGAAAGTTTCCCTGTTAAATTGTGAGATAACTCCCCTGGCTTTACTCATACGAAAGTTAGCTATGGTATCAAAAATAAATTGCTTTATCTCATAACTATCCTTAAAATCATCTACTGAAAAGGATTTAAATAAAGTAGATATTGAAAACAGCGCTCTGGCCCTCAGCCATTTGGAAATATGATCGCGTTCAATATGATATCTTAAAGAAGCTTCTGGAATTTGAAATATCTTTTCCTGCAACTCTCTCAAACTACCTGCCCGTTCTACTGGTTCACCAGTTTCAGGACAAACAAAAACGAAATCGCCAAAGGCAAAATACTGTTTGATAAATTCTCTTAACTCATAAGTTAGTTTAGGTGAGTTCTTATCCAGAAAGCCAACTTTTAATTTCTTTGCCTTTTTCCTGTTTTCGGGCTCCGAAGATTGCAATAATATAGGAGTTAAGGAACTATCCTTTTTAATGATTTCGGCAAGTTTAAAACCGGCGAACTTATCACGTTTTCCCGCGCGCATATAATTAATATCGGAAACAATACCCAAGAGGTTTTCACTATATTTTTCATATAAATCAAGTGCCTCCTCAAAATTTGTGGCAAGTAAGATTTTTGGTCTTCCTCTTGCGCGTATCATTTTTTGATGCTCATTTAAGCCTTCTCGCATAAATGATTTCGACTGCTTGAAAATAATTTTATAAATATTGGGTAAATAACTTGAATAAAACCGAATATTATCTTCAACCAGAATAATTGTTTGAACACCTACAGTTTCTACATCATGTTCAACATTCATTTTATCTTCAATAAGTTTGATAACCGCCAATAATAAATCAGCATTACCCAACCAACTAAAAAGATAATCGTATGATTTAAATTCAGTACTTTCCAGTCTGATACTTACTTCCCTCGAAAATGGTGTTAATACAACAATCGGGATATCTGGATATTTACTCTTTATCTTTTCAGTTAATTTAATTGTTTCCTTCTCCTCAGCACTTAACATGCATATAACCAGATTGATAGACTCCTCTTCCAGGGTTTTCATCGCTTCTTTACGAGAAGTAGCGAGAATAAATCGGGGTGGAAAGCGAAGGTTAAGCGACATATACTCATAAAATATTTGCTCATCAATTCGCCCATCTTCTTCAAGCATAAATGCATCATATACACTTGAAATTAGCAAAACCTGGTAAATTCTTTTACGCATCAAAAGGGCAAATGAGGTTTCATTAAAATAATCTTTCTGAGCGTATATATCTGTAACTGAAGGTATCATAAACTTATTTTATAAAAACATTCTCCAAAATTTACTAATAAAGGAAACTTCAAAATTAAGGAAATATACCATTTTTTTTATATTAATATTTGTGACTAAATTTGCATGGGCTAAATTGCGCCAAATAATTATTAAAATGGAAGAATTAGAAAACAATAATATAGATACTAACACAATAAAGGAACATATTACATCGGCTCGGGGCTGTTGTTTTGTGGACACTTCTAATCCCAGCAATCCTAATGTCAATCAACAGAATTGCTGCAAGTTAAGTACATTTAACTGGCTAAAGGATTATTCAGATACTATTTCATCAAAAATTTATATAGCTGAAATAAGATTTAAAAACGGCAGAAAAGATTTTTATACTTTCAGTGAAGAGTTAAATTTAAAGGAAGGAGAAATAGTTGCTGTTGAGGCTTCACCAGGTCATGATATTGGAATAGTTTCACTTTTGGGAGATGCGGTAAACCTTCAATTGAAACGTAAAGGTGTTGATCCGGAAACTACTGAACTGAAAAAAGTTTATCGTCATGCGCGTCCTGCAGATATAGAAAAATGGTTTGAAGCCATGAAGCAGGAAGATAAGATTATGCATAAAACAAGAGTCTATGCCATTGATCTGGGTCTGGAAATGAAAATTAATGATGTTGAGTATCAAGGGGATAAAACCAAAGCAATATTCTATTATACTGCTGAAGAAAGAGTAGACTTCCGTCAACTAATTAGAAAGCTTGCTGAAGCATTTCGCATACGTATTGAAATGAAGCAAATCGGAGTTAGACAGGAAGCTGCAAAACTTGGGGGGATAGGACCTTGTGGTAGAGAACTTTGCTGTTCATCATGGATGAGCAGTTTTTCTAGTGTTTCCACAAATTCAGCACGACTACAACAACTCTCCCTTAATCCGCAAAAACTGGCAGGTCAGTGTGGAAAACTTAAATGCTGCCTTAATTATGAAGCCGACTCATATATAGATGCCTTGAAAGAATTTCCAGACACCAAAACTGTGTTATTGACAAAAAAAGGAGATGCCAATCACATAAAAACAGATGTGTTTAAAAAACTAATGTGGTATACCTACTCTGATGAACCAGGCAGTATGTTAGCTATCCCATTGGATGAAGTAAAAAATATTATGAGTATAAACAAAAAGGGAAAGCCTGTAGATGAATTGGAAAGTTATGCTCAGGATCAGGAGCAGAATTCCGATACTGAAAGCAGTGGATTAAATGATGTTGTTAGTTATGAGTAATTAAAAATACTATTACAATAAAAACCAAATTTTTGCATTTATATAAAAACCATATTTAATGAATCATTTAAAGTTGTTTGCTAAACTACTGCTAGTAATTAGTCTGTTCATTAGTTATTCATGTTCCACAAATACTGTATATAACGAGACAAGAACTATTGATGAAGAAGGATGGAACAAAAATGATATAGCACGCTTTGATGTAGTAATTAATGACAGCCTGTCATACTACGACTACTATATAAACGTCAGGCATACAGTAGATTACCGTTATAGCAATTTATATATCTTCATGAATACCACTTATCCCAATGGTAATATAGGAAGAGATACTGTAGAGTTTGTATTAGCAGATAAATCCGGAAAATGGTATGGTACAGGTTGGGGAGATGTAAAAGATATCTCAGTGCCCATTGTAAAAGGGATGAAATTCCCCTTAAAAGGAGGATATACATTTCAAATTCAACAAGCTATGCGTGTTGATATTCTTAAAGAGATAAATGATATAGGTATTAGAATAGAACATTCTAAATAAAAATCAGATGGCTGAACTTAAAGATTCTAAAGATAAAAAAGCTTTAAAAAAGAAATTCTTTAACTACTTATTCAAATTGTGGTTTTTATTTCTTGCAGGCTTAGCATTTGTATTTCTTTTGTTTTACGGTGTTGCCAATGAATGGTTTGGTGAAATGCCAACTTTCGAAGAACTGGAAAACCCTCAAAGCAATCTTGCTTCTGAAGTAATTTCTTCCGATGGAGAATTAATGGGCACCTATTTCATTGAAAACAGGTCGAACATAAGTTATGATGAATTAAGTCCACATCTACCAAATGCTTTTATGGCAATTGAAGATATAAGATTTCAAGAGCATTCAGGTATTGATGAAATCGCCTTAGGACGTGTTATTTACGGATTAGTTACCGGAAACTCTGCCGGAGGCGGAAGTACACTTACCCAACAATTAGCCAAAAATTTGTTTCCCCGTGGAAGGCTAAACAAGTTGCAACTTGTGATGAGGAAATTTCAGGAATGGGTAACAGCAACAAAATTAGAGAGATACTACTCGAAACAGGAAATATTTGCCATGTATCTAAACACTGTTTCCTTTGGTCATAATGCTTTTGGTATTAAATCAGCAAGTTCAACTTTTTTTAATAAAACTCCTGATTCATTGAATTTAGAGGAATCTGCACTTCTGGCTGCCATGGTAAATGCACCAACCAGATATAGCCCAATATTGAATCCTGATAACGCTCTCAAAAGAAGGAATATAGTTTTAGATCAGATGTATAAATACAATTATATTGATGAGCAAACAAAAGATTCAGTGAAAGAATTGCCATTGGGTGTATCGAGATATAAAATGTTAGGACATACCAGAGGAATAGCAACATATTTCAGAGAATATCTAAGGGGAGAGTTGAAGGAATGGTGTAAAACACATTTTAAACCTGACGGCACTCCTTATAACCTTTATAAAGATGGTTTAAAAATATATACAACCATAAATTCACAACTACAAAGATATGCTGAGCAGGCTGTAAGAGAGCATCTTGCACACGACCTGCAACCAAGTTTTTATGAGCACTGGAAAGGTTATACTTATGCTCCATTTGTTTTTGAAGACCTGGAACCTGAAGAAGTTGAAGCTGAAGTAGATAAAATACTTATCCAGACTATTAAACGTAGTGAACGTTATCGTAAACTAAGAAATGCGGGCGTTGATATGGACTCTATTATGGACTCATTTAATACTCCTGCTGAGATGGAAATATTTAGCTGGAATGGAACCATCGACACGGTAATGACACCAATGGATTCAATACGCTATTACAAATATTTCTTACAGGCAGGACTTATGTCTATGGAGCCAAGAACGGGTTTTGTAAGAGCCTACGTTGGTGGTATCGACTATAGATTTTTCCAATACGATCATGTTACGCAGGGTCGCCGACAGGTAGGTTCAACCTTTAAACCTTTCCTTTATTCCCTTGCCATGAGCGAAGGAGAATATTCTCCTTGCTATAAGGTTCCAAATATACAATACAGTGTAGAATTGTATGATGGTACATTCTGGAGTCCCAAAAATTCATCCGATAAAAGAATAGGAGAAGAAGTAACATTGAAGTGGGCTCTGGCAAACTCAAACAACTGGATATCCGCATACTTAATGAAGCGGTTCTCACCACAGGCAGTAATACAATTATGTCGTAAGATGGGTATTGAATCGCCCATACCTGCGGTACCAGCTATTGCTCTGGGAACACCTGACCTTTCACTATACGAGATGGTTGGAGCCATTAATACCTTTGCCGACAAAGGTGTTTATGTGAAGCCAATATTCGTTACTAAAATAGAGGATAAGAATGGTAATGTGCTGGAGAAATTTGTTCCTGAACGAACAGAGGCCCTCGACGAAGTATCGGCATATAAAATGCTTGAGTTGATGAAAGGAGTTGTGGAGAGTGGTACCGGAATACGTTTGAGATATAGATACGGCTTTAACAATCCTATCGCTGGCAAAACAGGTACTACTCAAAACCAAAGCGATGGTTGGTTTATGGGTGTAACACCTGACCTGGTTACCGGAGTTTGGGTTGGTGCCGATGACGGATCTGTGCATTTCAGAACTATAAGCCTAGGGCAAGGAGCAAATATGGCCTTGCCTATATGGG
>PKTD01000319.1 GCA_002869315.1 Marinilabiliales bacterium
ACATAAATTATGGCTGAGATAAAATCATATTTCCCTGTATTATATATTTTAAAAATAATGCCTCCTATGGCCAGAGCCCATATTACACCAAATAAACTCCATCCCCACGGACCTCTTATGCTTACTAATAAAAATGGAGTATAGGTTCCTGCAATTAGAAAATAAATAGCAGAATGGTCGAAAATATTAAGGATATTTCTTAATTTTTGTTTCCTGGTCATGTGAAACAGAGTTGAAGCCAGATAAAGTGTTACCAAACTAACTCCATAAACACTAAAACTAACTATATGCCATGCATCTCCTTCTAAACTTGCATAAACAACTAAAAGAGTTAATGCCGCTATACTTAATAAAAATCCCAATCCATGAGTGATAACATTAAGGATTTCTTCAGTTTTTGGATATGGTCTGGCATCTTTTATCATAATGTAATCTTTCAACAATAACTTTTTTGGAGTAAGAATATTTTACTCTTGATGAAATAAAAAATTATTGAAGATTAAATAAATGTGCTCGAATGTTATTTAGAAGACTTTTTTCTTGACTTATTAAGTTTGTCTAAATATTGTTCTATAGCCATAGTCATTGAAGGAGCAGTTTTTGTAGGAGCAGGAATATCTAGACGTAATCCTGCATTTTTTACTGCTTTTTCTGTGGTAGGACCAAAAGCGGCAATTACCTGCTTACCTTGCTCGTAATCAGGAAAATTTGATTTAAGAGACTCAATTCCGGAAGGGCTGAAGAAAATTAACATTTGGTATTTGTTAATATCGAGTTCGGATAGGTCGCTTGGGACCGTACGATATATTATTGCCCTAGAATAATCAATGTTTTCAGCATCAAGCATTTTAAACATGCTTAAATTATTAACATCGGATGATGGAACCAAAAACTTCTCTTCTGAATTTTTACTTATTAAGTCCATCAGGTGTGCAAATGTTTGCTTACCATAAAAGATTTTTCTTTTACGATACTGAACATATTTTTGAAGATAATATGCTGTAGATTCCGAGATGCAAAAATATTTCAATGAGTCAGGCACTTCAAATCTCAATTCTTTTGCCATTCTAAAGAAATGATTTACCGCATGCTTACTTGTTAGAATTACTGCTGTATGGTCATTAAATGTACCTTTTGCTCTTCTGTATTCTTGAGCAGAAACACCTTCAATTTTAATGAATTTGTGAAAATCTATGTTTAATTTATGAGTTCTACATAAATCACCATAAGGAGATTTTTCAAGATCAGCAGGCTGAGGCTGAGAGACTAAAATATTTTTAATTTTTACTGCTTCCATGCTTAAGTTCTCGTAACATTAATTTTCCTTCTGATATTAAACTTGAAAAAACTGGTTTTTCATAAGTTTTATAATCATTAAAAATGGTATAATTTCGAGCGCGCAAAGGTACAAAATAATATGAAACCAAGAAAATTTTGTAATTCTTAATCCTAATGCCATAGTAAAAACCCATCTGCTAAGCACAAACACTAATAAAATCAATGATCCAAACACTAATAGCCAACTTGAGTTTGAGTATATATAGAACAATAAAATGGGTAAAATTATCAAACCTAGGGTCTTTTCCAAACTGTTTAGAAGCTTATTATGGATTTTTCCCATCTCAATATTGTCGAATATAAAACCTGTTAAAAAAACGAAAATCTGCCTGAAGATAATATAAGAAATACTAATAATGATTAAGTAGAAAAGGGTTTTGTTGCCCACTTCAAATTTGTAGTAGTCGGGAAGTGATTTGTTATATATTAGAATTAATATGGTATTTAAAACAAAAATGAAATTCAAATAAAAAAAAAGGTCTAATATCATACCGGAGGTATTGCTACTCGACTCCCAACTTCTTTTTAAGGGGTTATTTGTTAATGATCTTATGGTGCTTTTAATGCTGTTAGGTGAAAAATACCATATTGCAGAAATAATAAGCATACATGAAAGTAGTATTAAACCAATGTATGAAAGTGTTTCATTTGAAAATATTGGTTTGATATCAATACTTGAAATGCCGTCTGTAAAGTTACCGGCACTATACTTAATACGGGCAGCATTATAAGTATATGATTCTTTTTGCATAAAGAATGTGCTTATACTGTCATTTATTTTATGTGCCTGCATTTTTATTTAAACTTATTGTAAAAGTGCAAAATTGCACATTTTTTCTGGTATATGATTTGTTAATTAAATAACAAATAAATTATGATATTTATCAGTATTTCGTGCATAAATGTAGGGCCGCTAAATTTAATAAAATAAACCTCTGATTAGTCAATTAATATAGCAAAAAAACTCTTATTTAGATTCTCCATAAATTATCAAATTATTGGGTTAAAAAGGCTAAAATATTGATAATAATTCGTATTATTGTTAAGGTATTAACAAGGACATATTTTTAATATTTTAAAATTCAAATCATGAATAAAAAACTACTGTTTTTTATGCTTTTCTTACCAATTTTTACAATTGGACAACAAGATAGCAAATTCGGCATTAAGTTTCATGGTTTTGTTAAAAGTGATTTATTATTTGACTCACGACAAACCGTAGATGCCAGAGAGGGACACTTCCTTCTTTACCCAGTTAACGAATCCTTAGATCCTGATGGAAAGGATATCAATGCCAAATCATCCTATAACCTATTATCGATTCAAACTCGCTTGAAGGGTTTTATAACAGGGCCGGATATAGGAAATATTAAAACTTCAGCCTATATAGAAGGAGAGTTTTTTGGGATGAATAATTCTGATATTAATGGCTTTAGATTACGCCATGCATTTCTGAAATTAAAATGGGAAACTGCATCAATATTAGTCGGGCAGTATTGGCACCCTCTTTTTGCTACAAAATGCTATCCGGGAACAGTTTCCTTTATTATCGGAGCTCCTTTTCAACCCTTTAGCCGTAATCCACAAATTAGAGTTACAAAATCATTTGGAGGGTTTAATTTAATGCTTACAGCATTGAGCCAAATCGACTTTGTTAGCAACGGACCGGCAGGTGTAACTGATAGGTATCAGAGAAACTCAACAATACCTGCATTTAACTTTAAGGTTGAATATGAAGTAAAAAATAAATCAAATGGGCTCGGCTTTCTTATAGGAGCCAGTGCCAATTATAAAATGTTGGTTCCTACATTAGTAACAGATAGTCTTTATAAATCTGATGCTACTATTTCAAGCTTGGGTTTTGCAGGATATGTAAAGTTAGCAACAAAAGCAATAACATTAAAAGCGTATGGCTTTTATGGTGGAGATGCATTCAACCTCGTAATGTTGGGAGGGTATGCTGAAACAGGAGTAAAAGATCCTGTGAAAGGAATAATGGAATATTCATGTGTTAGAAATAATTCTTACTGGTTAGACTTTAGCACAAATGGAAAGAAACTCGCATGGGGACTATTTGGAGGTTATTCCAAAAATCTTGGGTCTACCGAAAAAATAATTGGAAATGAATATGTGAGAGGTGCTGATATTGATTTTCTATACCGTGTTTCAACAAGATTAATTTGGAATGTGGAAAAATTCCGACTGGCACCTGAAATTGAATATACCGCTGCTGCTTATGCAACGAAAGATTCCAATGGAAATTTAAATAGAGATGATTATGGTAAAATAACAGATTCCAATACAGTTTCTAACTTTAGAATACTTATCGGATTCTTTTATTTCTTTTAGATAGATAATAAGTTTTTTCAATCAATAAATAATTACATTATGATAAATAAAATTAATAGTTTGGCAGAATATCTGCAGAAGTACCAAGAAAGTGTAGCTAACCCTGAAAATTTTTGGGAAGGTATTGCTGAAACTCATTTTTGGAGAAAAAAATGGGATCAGGTTCTTGATTGGAATTTTGATGGCCCTGGAGCACCGGATGTAAAATGGTTTGTAAACGGTAAATTAAATATTACCGAAAATATTTTCGAGCGCAATATGCATATGCGCAAAGATCAAGTAGCCATTATATGGGAACCAAATGATCCAAAGGAAAAAGAAGTGCGCCTTACCTATGGCGAATTATTTGAGAAAGTTAAGCAATTTGCTAATGCTCTTAAGAAAATAGGTATCAAAAAAGGCGATAGAGTAGCCATTTATTTGCCTATGGTTCCTGAATTAGCAATTGCTATGCTAGCTTGTGCTCGTATTGGTGCTATTCATTCAATAGTATTTGCTGGTTTCTCAGCAACTGCCTTAGCCGACAGAATTAATGATGCAACCTGTAATCTTGTTATCACTTCTGATGGTGGATATCGTGGAACTAAAACTATTCCACTGAAGAAGATTGTTGACGACGCCCTTGAAAACTGTCCTTCAGTTCAAAATACTATCGTATTGAACCGAACCGGAGAGGATATCACTATGGTAGAAGGCCGTGACATATGGTGGCATGACCTTATTAAAGATGTTGATTGTGATAATGTTGCCGAAGTAATGGATGCGGAAGATATGTTATTCATTCTTTATACTTCCGGCTCGACTGGAAAACCTAAAGGCGTAGTGCACACAACTGGAGGTTATATGATTTATTCAGAGTATACTTTTAAAAATGTTTTCCAATACAGTGATGGAGATATTTGGTGGTGTACTGCTGATATTGGCTGGGTTACTGGTCACTCATATATAGTTTATGTACCATTATTGTCAGGTGCAACATCAGTTATGTTTGAAGGTGTTCCTACCTGGCCTGATGCTGGTAGATTCTGGGAAATAGTTGACAAGTATAAAATAAATCAATTCTATACTGCTCCAACTGCCATACGCGCTCTTGTGGCACAAGGCGACGAATGGGTAACCAAACATGATCTTAGTTCATTAAAAGTTCTGGGTACTGTTGGAGAACCTATTAATGAAGAAGCATGGCGCTGGTATCATGACCTTGTTGGAAAAGGACGTTGCCCTATAGTAGATACATGGTGGCAAACCGAGACTGGTGGAATTATGATTTCTCCTCTTGCTGGTATTACACCTACAAAACCATCATTGGCAACATTGCCTCTGCCTGGTGTTCAACCAATGTTAGTTGATCATGAAGGTAAAGAGTTGAAAGGTAATGGAGTTGAAGGTATACTCTGTATAAAGCACCCATGGCCAGGCATGTTACGTACCACTTATGGTGATCATGAGCGCTGTTATCAAACATATTTTGCAAATTATCCTGGATATTATTTTACAGGTGACGGAGCCAAGCGTGATGAAGAAGGATACTATAGGATTATTGGTCGTGTTGATGACGTAATCAATGTTTCTGGTCACAGAATAGGAACTGCTGAAGTAGAGGATGCCATTAACCAACATCCAAAAGTAAATGAATCAGCAGTTGTTGGATATCCACACCCAATAAAAGGAGCTGGAATATATGCCTATGTGATTTGTGAGCCATTATCTGATAATGAACTTGCTAATATTGAAGCCGAAATTCGTAGTACAGTAACCAAGTTTATTGGACCTATAGCAAAGCCTGATCAGATTCAGATTGTTAGCGGACTTCCAAAAACACGGTCTGGAAAAATTATGCGTCGTATTCTACGTAAAATTGGAGAAGGTGATGCTTCTAATTTAGGAGATACTTCCACACTTCTCGACCCAGGTGTTGTTGATGAAATAATTGACGGAGCCAAAGTAGAAGTTAAACGATAACATTAATTAACAAGCCTGTTTCAATAACGAAACAGGCTTGTTTGTTTTAAAAAATCAAATTATAATGGAAAATCAAAAAGTAATGAATAGAGGTTTGGTTGTTTTGGGAGCAGTTCTGATACAACTTGCCTTGGGTGCTATATATGCATGGTCGGTTTTTACACCATCTCTAACAGTTGAAGGCTGGACCAAAGCAGATACCCAGTGGGTGTTTGCTATCGGGCTTGTATCTTTTGCCGTATTCATGGTTTTGGCAGGAAAAAAAATGGGTTCTTGGGGTCCTCAAAAATTGACAATTTTAGGAGGATTAGTGTTGGGCTTAGGTTATTTGCTGGCAGGATTGTTTGGAGGTACTAGTTTTTGGATGTTGGTTCTATTAATTGGTCTAGTAGGAGGTGCCGGTATTGGTTTCGCTTATGTAGTTCCAATAGCCGTTGGAATGCGTTGGTTTCCTGATAAAAAGGGAATGATTACCGGTCTTGCTGTTGCAGGTTTTGGGTTTGGAGCTATGCTTTGGGTAAAACTTGCAGGATCATGGGGCCATTTAATAGAAAATTTAGGGCTCTCTACAACATTTACTGTTTACGGAGTAATATTTGCAATCATGGTGATTATTGGTGGATTATGGATGAAATTTCCACCTGCAGGATGGTTGCCTGAAGGTTTCAAGGCGGAAGAAACTGATAGTTCAAAACCAGCAGATGATAGAGAATTCAATAGCAATGAGATGTTAGGTAAACTACAGTTCTACCTAATATTTTTAACCTTTGTTTTTTCGGCAGGTGCCGGATTAATGTCCATTGGTTTAATGAAATTATACCCAATGGAAGCTTTGCAGGCCAATGGTCTGAGCGCAGCAGAAGCAAGTGCTATTGCAGGCACAGCAATGGCTGTTTTCTTTAGCCTTGCAAATGGATTAGGTCGTATTATTTGGGGTACCTTAAGCGATAAACTTGGAAGGAAAACTTCAATTGTTGTTATGACAGCCACACAAGGAATCCTTGTTATACTATTTACATATATGGCAGGAAATGAGTACCTTCTTTATTTAGGAGCAACCTTAATAGGTTTTAACTTTGGAGGTAACTTTGCACTCTTCCCCACAATTACTGCGGATACTTTTGGATCGAAGAATGTTGGCCAAAATTACCCCTTTGTATTTCTTGCATATGGTGTAGGTGGTATCTTAGGACCAATACTCGGTGGTAAAATGGGTGATTTAGGTAACTTCCCTATGGCATTTACTATTTCCGGTATTGCTGTATTGTTAGGAACTGTGCTTACACTTATGGTGAAACCAGCAAAAAAATAATTCATAATTTATAATGTTTAAAGGCACTCTTTTCAAAAAAAGGGTGCCTTTTTGTTTTATATTTGTGAAAATTATAACAAACTTTCAATTTTTTAATTATGCCAATAAAAAAGCTAAATAGCATTTTTAAACCAAGACGAATAGCACTTATAGGTGTTTCTAACGACCCAAACAGCGTGGGAGGAATTACTCTAAAAAATCTTGTAGGTGGTGGTTTTCAGGGTGTTGTTTATCCGATAAACCCTCGCAGGGAAGCAGTAATGGGTATACCATGCTATCCTGATGTAGAGAGTTTGCCAAAGACACCTGATCTGGCAATAATAATGACAGTAGCAGAAAGTGTTCCCGACCTAGTAGATCAGTGTGGTAAAGCAGGTATAGCAGGAGTTATTGTAATGTCTGCTGGATTTAAAGAGGCAGGTGAAGATGGAAAGAAACTTGAAATCGTCTTAAAAAGTGTAATTAAAAAATATCCGGGAATGAGAGTTATCGGACCTAATTGTCTGGGAGTCCTTGTACCGGGCCATAGGCTAAATGCAAGTTTTGCAGACTCTATGCCAAAGAAAGGTCATGTAGCATTTATTTCGCAGTCGGGTGCTCTTTGTGCCTCAGTTCTGGATTGGGCAAAAGAATCAAAGATTGGTTTCTCATATTTTGTAAGTATTGGTAATGCGGTTGATGTTAGTTTTGGAGATTTAATAGACTATTTTGGTCAGGATCCAACTACTCGTTCAATTGTGCTCTATGTTGAATCATTGGCTTATGCAAGGGCCTTTATGTCTGCAGCAAGAGCATTTGCACGTAAAAAACCAATTATCGTTTATAAATCGGGAAGATTTCCAGAGTCGGCAGCGGTGGCAGAGTCACATACCGGAGCGCTAGCTTCTGAAGATAATGTTTATGATGCTGTATTCCGCAGAGCCGGTATGGCAAGAGTTTTTGATATTGGAGATATCTTTGACTTTACAGACCTTATTGGCCGTAAAAGGGTTCCTAAAGGTTCAGGATTGGCAATAGTTACAAATGCTGGAGGACCTGGTGTAATGGCAACAGATACACTTATTTCTCTGGGCGGAAAATTAGTTGAACTCGAAGATTCAACTATGGACAAACTAAATGAACTACTCCCTGATTTCTGGTCACATGGTAACCCTGTAGACGTATTAGGAGATGCTTCTCCAAAAAGGTTCACTGACGCTACTTCTATCTTACTTGAGGACAAAAATGTGGACGCTTTACTTTTAATACTAACACCACAGGCAATGACTGACCCCACAGAAACTGCCCGTCAGGTAAAAGAACTTACTGATGGTACATCTAAACTAATTATGGCAGCCTGGTTAGGTGGTTCGAAAATGCGTGAAGGTGTTAATATATTTAATGATTCAGAAATTCCGGTTTATGCCACTCCTGCCCAGGCTATAAGGGCGTTTATGACACTATATGATTATTCAAATAATCTGGAAATGCTCTATGAAACACCTCAGGAGGTTCCTTTGGAGTTTAGTTATAATAGAACTGAATTAAGAAAGAAATTCGAAAGCGAGATATTTTCTAAAACAAAAGTTGTTTCAGAAGATGATTCCAAGAGAATAATAAATGATTATGGAATAGAAACTACTCACCCTGAACTTGCTCAAACAGAAGATGAAGCTGTAAAAATTGCAAATAAAAAAGGCTATCCCGTTGTGCTTAAAATACAATCTCCTGACATTTTTCATAAGACTGAAGTAGGAGGGGTGGCACTTAACATTAAAAATGATGAAATGGTAAGGGCTACCTTCAGAAATATGATGGAAACGGTAAAATCAAATATGCCAAAAGCTAAAATAGATGGGATTACTGTTCAAATAATGGTTGATACTGATCAAGGGGTAGAATTAATTTTAGGTATTAAGAAAGACAAACTTTTTGGCACTGTTATGCTTGCCGGAATGGGAGGAACTAAAGCCGAATTATTTCAGGATAAACGACTCGAGTTTCCTCCTTTGAATGAACAACTAGCAAGACAAATGATACAGTCTTTGCGCATTTATCCTTTGTTGGAAGGTTACCGGGGCAGTAAAGCTGTAAATATTGATAAACTTATTGAGGTCATCATTAGAATGTCTTATTTAGCTGCAGATTACCCGGAAATTGAAGAACTGGATATAAATCCAATCATAGTAACACCTGAAGGAGCAATTGCTCTCGATGCCCGTATTGTAATCGATAAGGAAGTAATTGGTAAACAAACAATCGACTATTCCCATTTGTTGCTAAGGCCATATCCTGAAAGATTGATAAGGAAGGCAAGACTTAAAGATGGTACTAAAATTACTCTGCGTCCTATAAAACCGGAAGATGAAGAGATGTGGCTGGAAATGCTTGGCAGTTGTTCAAAGGAGTCTATTTATCACAGATTCAGATACGACTTTTATTTTAATTCCCATGAAGTGGCAACCCAATTTTGTTTCATTGACTATGATAGGGAAATGGGAATTGTTGCAGAAATTGATTATGAAGACCGCAAGCGTTTAATAGGTGTGGGGCGTCTCATTGGTGACCCGGACTTGGAAACTGCTGAGTATGCTGTTTTAGTAACCGATGAGTGGCAACAGAAAGAACTAGGCCAGATACTTACTTCTTATTGTCTGGAAATTGCCAAATTTGCCGGTATAAAAAGAGTAGCTGCAGAAACCACAAAGGACAATAAAGGAATGATTTCTGTCTTTAAGAAAGTTGGTTTTAAAGTGCATTTTAATGAAGACACTACTGTTTCAGTAGTAATGGATATTGATGATAATAAGTCCTGATATTTTTGGATTTAGATGCGAAAATAAAAGAAGCTGTAAAGGCTATAAGGAAGGCAAAATATGGTGTTGCCTTTACCGGTGCCGGAATTTCAGTGGCTAGTGGTTTACGACCTTTCAGAGGCGAAAATGGTTTGTGGAATGAAATTAATCCCAACTATTTTGAAATCGACTTTTTTAAAAAGAAACCATTTCAGTCATGGAAAATCATAAAAGAAGTATTTTATGAGAAAATTTCCGAAGTAAAACCTAATATTGCACATGAGGTTTTAGGAGGTATGTGCAAACGAGGATTTGTCGAATCCGTTATTACTCAAAATATAGATGGTTTACACCAAGTAGCAGGTAGTAAATATGTTTATGAATTGCACGGCTCTTGCCGCCAATTGGTTTGCCTCGAGTGTATGAGCGAATATGACCTGGGGTTTGCCGATCTAAATTACCTTCCTCCCACATGCTATGTTTGTAAAGGAGTGCTAAAACCGGATATGGTATTTTTTAATGAACCTATACCACATATGGCAAAGAAGCGATCCTTTGAGGAAGCTGAAAAATCTGATCTGTTCATAATCATAGGTGCAAATGCGGAAGTATATCCAGCTAACTCAATTCCCATAGCTGCTAAAGAACATGGAGCCAAAATTATTGAAATTAATATAGAAGAATCCCATTTTACTCATGAAATTACCGACATTTTTCTTCAGGGAACAGCAAGCGGAATTATGGAGAAAATAGGAAAATTGCTTTATATTTAGTTTCATTATAAGTTTTCTAAATTGCTTAATTACTTTGGTAATTTTTACTTGTTAATTAATAAACAAAACTATCTTTGCAAAAAATTAATCGAATACTTAAATCTTCGATTAATCATTAAAAAGTACACATAAAATATTATATATGAATCAGTTATCAGAATTCGGCCTTGGTAATGCACTTCAATCTAAAAGCAGTATTCACTCTGTAGGAATAGTTGGTTGTGGAAGTGTTGGGCAGGAATTAACACTACTTATAGCTAAATCTGGCATTGAAGTAGTATTTGTTGATGTTTCAGACGAAAGAGTAAAAGAGATCGAAATATGTCTTAGTCATCGTCTGGATGATGAAATTAACCACTGGGGAATGACATCCTCTGAAAAAAGACTTGTTTTATCGCGCATAAAAGGTACTGCCGATTACAATGGTTTAAGTGATTGCGATATTGTAATTGAAGCAATTAGTTCAAGAAAAAGAGGGACTATGATTGAGGTTCGTCAGGATTTGTTCCGACAAATAGAATCTGTAGTTAAGGAAGATACTATAATTTCTTCTCAACTATCAACTTTGATAATATCGGATTTAGCAAATTCGCTTAAAAAACCTGAACGTGCCATTGGTATTCATTTCATCGACCCGATAGCAAAAACTCAAATTGTAGAAGTTGGTAGAGGACAAAATTCATCAGATTATGCCTTTAAGCAAATTTCAAGATTATGCAATATGCTTAAAAGAACTGTTGTTGCAGTTAACGAATCTCCTGGAAATATAAGTACTCGTATGATAATTCCTTTTATAAATGATGCCTGTGAATTGTTAAGCGAAGGTGTTGCTAGTATTGAAGACATTGATCTTACAATGAAAGAAGCATCAGGGCATCATATAGGACCTTTTGAACTTGCTGACAGAATGGGCCTTGACAAGGTTTTAAAGTATATGGATAATCTATACAGCGAGTTTGCAGAAAGAAAATATAAGCCATCTCCGATAATAAAGAAACTTGTGAGAGCAAATTATCTTGGACGATCAACGGGCAAAGGATTTTATAAATATGAAAATGGTAAAGTAGTTGGTAATACAATTCGTTTTGTAATCGACTAATATTATTAAAAATAATAACAGAATTATGAATATTATTGTTTTAAACTGCGGAAGTTCATCCATAAAATACCAATTGTTTAATATGCCTACACAGCACGTTATAGCAAAGGGTATTGTTGAGAAAATAGGATTAAAAGGCAGTTTTATTAAATATACAAAGGCTGGTGAAGATGCCATAAAACTAGAGGGTGAAATTTTAGATCATCAACAAGGAATTGAGTATTTATTAGGAATCCTTACATCTGACAAATATGGCTGTATAAATAGTATTAATGAAATTGACGCTGTGGGCCACAGAGTAGTTCATGGTGCTGAGGAATTTAGTGGAAGTGTATTAATTACTGATGAAGTAATAAATGCCTTGGAAGTATCAAGTGAACTTGCTCCACTCCACAACCCACCAAACCTGAAGGGTATATATGCAATGCAGACTCTTTTGCCAGAAACCAAACAGGTTGGAGTATTCGATACTGCTTTTCACCAAACAATGCCAGAGCATGTATTCCTTTATGCAATTCCTTATGTGTTGTATGATAGATATAAAATAAGAAGATATGGTTTCCACGGTACAAGTCATAAATTTGTATCCGCCAGAGCGTGTGAAATATTACAGGAAGATATTAATAATCAGAAAATTATTACATGTCACTTGGGTAATGGTTCTTCAGTTGCTGCAATAAAAGATGGAAAATCCTATGATACTTCTATGGGTATGACACCAACCGAAGGTTTAATTATGGGTACTCGTTCCGGTGATATTGATCCCGGTGCCTTATTGTATATTGCCGAAAAAGAGGAGATTAGTTCAAAATATACCAATACTCTTATTAATAAATTCTCAGGTTTGATGGGAATCTCAGGCGTGTCCTCTGATATGCGTGAAATTGAAGATGCAGCCAACGAAAATAATCACAGAGCTAAATTAGCTTTGGAGATGTTTGCCTACAGGGTGAAAAAGTATATTGGTTCTTATGCAGCAGCCCTTGGGGGTGTTGATACAATTGTTTTTACAGGAGGCATTGGTGAAAATGATACAGAAACCCGAAAAAGGATTCTTAATGGCTTAGAATTCCTGGGATTTGAACTGGATAAAACCAAAGAAAATATCAGGGGTAAGGAAAGCTTACTTACAAAAGAAGGCTCTAAAGTTAAAGTTCTTGTAGTACCCACTGATGAAGAACTTATGATAGCAAAAGACACATTCGAATTAGTTAACTAGACCTTATAAATAATTCCGCCGCTTACCTAAGTTTGGGTACTGATTAACTTAGGGGCGGCGAAATTTCCGTTGAAAAAGAGTAAAATGAGTTACCCTCAGTTGAGGTGTAGTTTAATAGAATAATGAATAACCATTGTTTTGGATTCTAGTGCCAGTTTAATAACATAGTGCTGTTTAACACTATATGACCAAATTATCACTTATTATTTCTTGTCGAGCATATGCAGCTGAGATGCAATAACTTCAGTGATGTAATGTTTGTTGCCATCTTTGCCTTCCCATTGCCT
>PKTD01000166.1 GCA_002869315.1 Marinilabiliales bacterium
CCCATATCGACCTGGTAGGTGCAGAAATTGAGATGATAAATCGCCCTAACAGGGAAAAGATGATGAATCGTGTTATTGACAAAATACGCGATAAATATGACTTTATTATCATTGATTGCTCACCATCATTAGGCCTTGTTACTGTAAATGCCCTTTCTGCTGCCGATTCAGTAATTATTCCAGTACAATGTGAATATTTCGCACTTGAAGGCCTTGGAAAACTACTGAACACCATTAAAATAGTACAGAGCAGGTTGAATACTGATCTTGATATAGAAGGAATACTTCTAACCATGTACGACAGTCGTTTACGACTTTCAAAACAGGTGACAGAAGAGGTTAAAACCCATTTTCAGCAGATGGTGTTTAATACTATAATTAACAGAAATACAAAGTTAGGAGAAGCCCCAAGTTTTGGAAATTCTATAATTATGTATGATGCACAAAGTACAGGAGCAATCAATTATCTTAACTTAGCAAGAGAAATATTGCAGAAAAACGACATGACAAACATTAAAAATTCGGAAAAAATTATAGATACAACTGATGAGTAGCACAAAAGGAAAGAAAAAAGCATTGGGTCGCGGGCTTGAAGCGATACTTCAAAGTCCTGAAACTGACATAACTGCTGTTGACATATCAGGTAATTATGTAGCAGGAGCAATTGCAGAATTAGATATTGAGAAGATAGAAGCGAACCCATTTCAACCACGTACAGATTTCGATGAGCAAAATCTGAAAGAACTAGCAGATTCTATTAAAGTACAAGGTGTTATTCAGCCCGTTACCGTAAGAAAATTAGGCTTTGAAAAATATCAGCTAATAGCTGGAGAACGTCGTTTACGTGCTTCTCAAATGGCAGGTTTACACCGAATACCTGCTTATATAAGAGTTGCAAATGATGAGCAAATGCTTGAGATGGCTCTCATCGAAAATATTCATCGTCACGATTTAAATTCAATAGAAGTTGCCATTAGTTATGCCCGATTAATTGAAGAATGTAAACTTACTCAAGAGAAACTAAGTGAGAGAATTGGAAAAAACCGCTCAACAATTAGTAACTTTCTACGTTTATTAAAATTACCACCTGAAATACAAATTGCTATAAGAGATGAAGTTATAAGCATGGGGCATGCAAGAGCACTTATAACGATAAACGATGAAGAAACGCAGATTAAATTGCTGAAAAAGATAATTACAGAGGGTTTAAATGTTCGACAAGTTGAATCACTAGTAAGAGAGTTAGGTAACAATAAAAAAACTGAAAAGAAAAATATTGCCAAATCCAGTTTACCAGAAAAATTCAAGAAAATACCTGCTGAATTAAGTAATAAGTTTAATAGTAAAGTAAGCCTTAAAAGAAACAATAAAGGAAAAGGATCAATCGTTATTAGTTTTAATAGCGATGACGATTTAAAGAGGATACTAAACTTAATTAAAGACTAAACTGTGAAAAGGTATTTAATACCAAAATTTTTTGCAAGCGCATTAATAATATTATTGATATTTGTTTCTTCAAATGTAATTTCGCAGGAAAAGAAGCGAAACAAAAATGTAGAAAACACCCAACACTCGCCCAAAAAAGCAACTTTATATGCTTTAGTTCCCGGTTTAGGACAAATTTATAATCGCAAATACTGGAAACTTCCTATAGTTTATGCTGGTTTTGCTGCAACCGGATATTTTGGGGTTACCAATAGAACAGAGTATTTGAAATTTAATGAAGCATACATTTGTTTAGAAAATGAAGGAGATTAATGCACGAATGACCTTGCCCAAAAATATACATCTGATCAATTGAGTTCTTATAGAGATTATTACAGAAGAAATATGGAACTCTCTTTTATCATAATGGGAGCATGGTATATACTTCAGATACTGGATGCATCAGTGGATGCACATCTTTATAACTGGGAGGTAAACGAAAATTTAAATGTTGATATACAGCCTGTTATAAGTCCTAATATTCCGTTACAAAATATACCAACCATGAATACTGGTTATACTGGTATTAAAGTAAGGTTTAAATTTTAAGATATGAAAATAGTAATTTCAGGTTATGGTAGAATGGGCCATGAAGTGGAAAAAATTGCATTGTCAAGAAGTCATATTATAATAGCAACGGTGGATAATGACATCGAATGGAGTGAACAGTCTGAGATAATCAAGACTGCTGATGTTGTAATCGACTTTAGTTTACCACAAACAGCAACAAAAGTTTTTGAAAAATGCTTTGAGTTAGGCGTTCCAATAGTTACCGGAACTACTGGATGGTACGAGGACCTGGAAAGTGTAAGAGTTTCCTGTGAAAAAAATAATGCCTGTTTTTTCTATTCACATAATTTCAGTATAGGAGTCAACATATTTTTTGAGGCAAATAAACTTATTGCAAGCTTAACTGCAGCTGCCAATAATTATAGTGTTGGAGTTGAAGAAACTCATCATGTTCATAAAATGGATTCTCCCAGCGGAACTGCAATAAAAGTTGCGGAAGATATAATAAGCGAATACCAAGAACTGAAAGAATGGAAAAATTATGCGGAAGTCGATAAAAGTCAACTACCAATTAAATCATATCGCGAAGGCGAAGTAATAGGCTCACACTCTGTTGATTACCATTCTAATATTGATCATATAAGAATAAGCCATATTGCTAAAAACAGAAGTGGTTTTGCCCTAGGTGCTATTTTAGCAGCAGAATATGTTTTTGGTAAAAAAGGTTTTTTTAGTATGAGCGACCTCATGAAAGATCTTCAAAAATAAGGTTCTATTTTACTTTTTTCTTTTTATGTCTCTCCTTTTGTTTTTTCTTTTCTCCATTGTTTTTCCTATAGGCGATATTGTGTTAACCAGGCCTGACTGAAGAGATTTCCAGAATAAATTTCCAATCCCTTTATAACTAACTCTTTCGAATTCAATTTTTGCAGTCTTTACCTTACCCCTTTTAGAAGGGTTTGAACTAGGCAGAACCAGGTTTGCTAACCATGAAAGTGTTTTATCAGTTTCTTCAACTTTCGATTTTGTTACTTCAGCTTCCAGTTGTTCATAAAGCATGAGCATTTCACCTTCAGACCTCCTGGGGCTTGCCTTTACGCTAAATTGTAATTCATTTAGTATTCCTGTTTTGAATTTAATTCCTGTGGCAGGATAAAGTGCTTTATTAAATGGTACTAAATCTGATCTTCCTAAATTTCCTGAATAATAAAATGTATCAACAGGACTATTATATGGCATAATTAACTGTAAATTTAAAGGTGCCAGTTCCATTAAGTTGGCGCTTAAATCTATGCGCAATTTTTTACCATTCTTAATACTATCTTCAACGCTGCAAACGCCATTAATATTTGCATACATATTAGTTAAATCAACAAAAACAGGTTGATCAGACCTCGGTGAAATTTCTGAATAACTCAAATATGAATTTTTCAAATAAATATTTTCTATATTAATATCTTGCTTAAGCCTTTTTAGGGCCTGCTGAGGGAACAAGGGATACCTGTTATAATCCGGAGGATTATTTTTATCTTTATAAATTACAACACTAAGTTTATTTAATGTTATATCATCAATATCAATATAATTATCCTTTATAATTTTTCTTATTTTAATGCCATTAACCAAAATACTATCAGCATCAATAAGGTATACTTCCTTATCGTATTTATAGGAAGCGGCAAGTTTTTCTTTCTGAATAGTTGGTTCATATGAAAATTCGGTTATCAAAATACTTTTTTCTGATCGCGAATATTTAAACTCCTTAAAACTTAAACTATACTTTTTATCATCAAAAATTGCTTTCTGTTCTTTCATGCTCACAGAAATTTTTTCTGCATTAAGTTCAAAGTAGTTGTCTGTATTAGGAATTTTTTCTACATAAATTCCATCTATATCAACTTCCTTTCCTCCATAATGGAAAATAGTATCCATTGCATCTACATCAAAAACACTAACATTAAAATTATCAACTTCAATATTTCCTAATTTTAAATTTCTTATTATTTTGAACTTTAAAGAATCTGAAAGGGAAAAAGACTTTTGAACTTTTTCTTTAGGTTTAATAAAATGCTTTGTCTTACTTATATTTAAACTTAATTTCTTTACTACTATTTTACTTATATCTACCTCTTGCTTCATTAACAATTTAAAAATATTATATCCTCTTACTCTAACATCTGAAACATAAAGGTTTAATTGTGAACCCTTTGCAAACTCACCATTAGCAAATTGCCTTTTAGAAATTGAGTCGGGCTCTAAATTAATACCTTTAATAATAAGCGTTGAAGAAAAAACATTAATCTTAATTTTATCCAGGCTAAGGTTCGTATTAGATTTGTCATTAAGTTTCGTCAGTTGATTGTTAACTTGTGTAGAAATGATTGAGGAAAGTATAATGTTTAAGGTCAACCCTATAATTACGGCTAAAACGATAATGATTGAAACAAAAGTGATAATACGCTTTTTTAAAACTGACATTGGTTTTTTCTGTAAATATAACAGAAAAAATAATTTGATTCAATAGGCTTAGCCTGAATATTTATATTACAGATTTTCTCCAATTTCCGTATCTTAAGTACAGATACGACATCAAACTCATTAAAATACCATATAATATTTCGGAAGTCCATGCGGTACTTACATCTGCATTAAATACATTAATAAGCACGTAAGTATATGTCAGATAAATTCCAAGCACTATTACTTCAAGGGCGAAAGAAACATTAGTTTTGCCAGTACCTGATATACCATTAAAAAGGACAAAACCTATCGAAAGCATTAAGGCACCCAAACTAACTATTTTCAAAATAGGTATACCTAGTTTAATTAACTCCTTATCATTGGTATAAACTTCCATAATTAAATCCGGAAAGAATATACCAAAACTTACTATAATAAGAACTCCTATAAAACAAAGCACAACTATTTTCCCTATTAGATGCATAACCAAATCCTGTCGTTTTACTCCTAAAAGATAACTAACTAGTGTGTTTGTTGCAGTTGCAAAGCCCCATATTGGAATCATGAGAATAACATAAACACTCCTTATAATGTTCGATACAGCAAGGGCCATTTCGCCGAGCTTTTCTATGAAAAGAAAGAATACAAACCAAACAGAGAGTGAAATAAACTGCTGCATCATAATTGGTAAAGCAACTCTTATTATTCGAATAAACCTTTCTTTATTTGGTAAGCGAAAACCAAAGAGTAAATAATCGGAATATTTAATATTTATTTGAGTATAAATTATAAAAAACACCAGAGCCGAAGCTTCAGCAATTACTGATGCAAGAGCTGCTCCAGCCACTCCCATTTCTGGGGCACCAAAGGCACCGAAAATTAGAATGTAATCCAAAGCAATATTTACAATTGCCATTACTATTGTAGTATATGTAATTACTTTGGTCTTTGTTAAACCAACATAAAATGCTCTGAAAACCATATTACCGAATGCGAAAAAAATACCCCAGGCTCTGATTTTCATATAAACAGAAGTTTCTCTAAAAACAGCTTCTGAACTAACAGTAAATTCGAGTATATCAAGAGAGATATATCTTAATAGTAAATATGCCATGACGGCCATAATACCAAGAAAGTACATGGAATGATCAATTATGGACCCCACATCCTTTAATCGGCCTTCACCAAATCTTCTTGCAATAATTATTTGAGCACCAGTACTAAACCCAAGTCCCAACATAATAACTGCCAGATAAAATACACCTCCCAATGCACTTGCCCCTAAAGCAATTTCACCTACCCTGCCAAGAAAAGCAGTATCAGTAAAATTGATCAGGTTTTGTGCAATACTCCCCAATATTATTGGATAGGCTATTTGCCAGATTCGACTGTATTTTATATTGACATCCTGCATCAAGCGCAAAAATAGATAATAAAGTCTCTGGTATTTTATTACTTACTAAATATCGGTAAAATTTTATGCTTCTAAAAACATTTTAGAATCAGGTTAAATCCATACTTTTGCAGTGTATATGCAAAAAAAATATATCAACTTATCGCTTAAGTTAAAACTGTTTTATCCTGTGTTAATAGCACTTACAACATCCATAGTTGTATTTGCAATATTAATAATTGGAATATCACGCAATTCAATATATCGCAATGCGGAAAATGATATGCAACTGCAGGTTAAGACCATAAAAAAAATGTTCGAAAGAGAGCGTCAACTTAAAATGGAAAAAGTTGAAACTGACCTGAAAGTTGCTCATCATTTGTTTTATGATATGAGTTTTGAAATATCAAAAAAAACCATCAATGTTGATGCTATAAACCAGTTCACTCTTAATATTCACAGTATAAGTATAAATAAGTTTTTAAGAAACGGATTACAAATATATGGCTCCAAAGAGTTTCCTCAGAAATGTTATGAATTAATTGGAGGTACAACCACAATATTTCAAAAAATTGATAGCGGTTATTTAAGAATTTCAACTAATGTATTAAAGGACGATGGAACAGCAGCTGTAGGAACATTTATTCCTAATTCTTCTATAGTTGCAAAAACCTTAAATAATTCACAAACATATTTTGGTAGAGCCTATGTTGTAAACGACTGGTATATAACCGCATATGAACCTATCATTTTTAACAATGATATAGTTGGGGCATTATATGTAGGGGATAAAGAGAAAGACATTAAGAAGTTAAGTCTGGTTTTAAGATCACTTAAACTTGCAAAAACGGGATTTGCTTTTGTTCTAGATAGTGACTTTACTCCCATAATAAAGCCCGAAATAAACAAAGAACTTATTAAAGATAAAAGTCTTATAAAAATTCTATCCGAAAAGAATCAATATAAGGGAGTATTCTTCAGCGAGGTAGTAAATACTGAATATATTATAGCCTCCGATTATTATGAAGAATTCGGTTTCTATATAGTAACTGTTGTACCTAGTAAAGAGTTAACACAAACATCAGTTAAAACTATAATATTTAATACAATTATAATTGGCTCAATATTATTGACTCTTGTTATCATCCTAATATTGTCTACTACTTCAAGGCGTGTTCACCGCTTACTAAATGCTATCAAATTGAGTAATGTGAAATTAAAATCCACAAAAGAAGCCCTAAAACAAAGTGAAGAAAATTTCGAAACAATTTTCCAAAGCAGTAGTGATGAAATATTTGTGACTGATATGCAAGGCAACATAATTGAGGTAAATAAACAAGCAACAAAATTACTTGGCTATACTCATAAAGAACTTTTGTTGATGAACATACTTGACCTTAAACCCGTAAAAATGGCTGAAAAGTTTTTGCTTAACAGAAAAAAAATACTTTCAGAGGGGAGCCATATGTTTGATTCAGAATACATTACAAAGAATAGCTAGATTGTTCCTGTGGAAATAAACTCAAGGATAATTGAATTTAATGGAGAACGGGTTATTTTAAGTATTTCACGTAACCTTCTAAAGCGGAAGGAAATGGAAAGAAAAGTTCTAAGTGCTGTTATACAAACAGAGGAAAAGGAAAGAGAAAGGTTCTCTAAGGATATGCATGACGGCATAGGCCCTTTACTTTCAACCGTTAAACTATATGTTAATGAATTGGGAACTTCTGAAATACGAGATGATGAAAAGAAGGAGTTTGTAAATCAGGTTAACAAAATGCTTGATGATGCTGTAGCTAGTATAAGAGAAATTTCAAACAACCTTATGCCCAGAGCAATTCATGAGTATGGTATTATAAAAGCTCTGGATGCTTTTTGTAATAAAGTGAACCAAACAGGTAAAATTCATGTGGAATTCGACTCTATTGGCATCGAAGCAAGTCTGGATAAGAACGTGCAACTCATTCTCTTTAGAGTAATTAGTGAACTGCTTACGAATACCATTAAACATGCAAAGGCACAAAACGCTCACATTAAACTTCATAAATCCGAGAACAGTATCTCATTGGTATTTACCGACGATGGAATTGGATTTAATAGTAAAGAGGTTATGGAAAATAAAAATACAGGGATTGGCCTCAAAAGTATTGTGAGTAGAATTAAGTCAATAAATGGTACATGTGAAATAAAAAGTAGTGAAGGAGAAGGATTTAAAATTATTATTGAAATATAATTGTTAATTTATTAACAGATTTTAAAAACCAGGCTATCTTTTTATATTTTTGCAGACTAATGAAGGCTAAAGTAAAAATAGTTATTGTTGATGACCATGAGATTTTTCGTAGTGGTTTAAAGATGGTTTTGAGTAAACTCAATTATGTTACAATAGTTGGCGAGGCTTCAAATGGTCAGGAATTTTTAGATTTAATGCGAACAACTCCTATAGACATTGTTTTGATGGACATAGAAATGCCAATTATGAATGGTATTGATGCCACAGCCATTGCTATAAAAGAAAATCCACAATTAAAAGTCATTTCATTAACTATGTTCACTGAAGACGATTATATCCAAAGTATGATGGATGCCGGAGTAAAAGGATTTCTGGTAAAAAATATTAACAAGGAAACTCTTGACAAAGCAATAACAAGTGTTGCAGCGGGAGGTAATTATTATTCAGAGGAATTATTTAACTTTTTCACTCGAAAATTAAACCCTACAGAAGAAAAGAAAGACTGTCCGGAAATACAGTTTACAGCCCGTGAAAAGGAGATTCTTCAATTGCTATCAGAAGGTCTCAGCAATAAGGAAATAGCTGATGTTTTATATGTTAGTGAACGCACAGTTGTAGGGCACAAGTCCAATATGCTAGCCAAAACAGGCTGCAAATCAGCCATCAGCCTTCTCGCCTATGCCTTAAGAAATAAACTCATAATTATATAAGTTGCATTTTAAAAACACCTGAATTGACAGGGTAAAAGTGCATAATTTATTGGCCCAAAAATTAATTCACAACTCACAACCCCTTTCCATATTTGCGTAAAAGTACTGGTTTTATATAAAAATAAAAGGTAATAACACGCAGCCAAAAAGGTAGATTGCTACCTTAACTAAATCATATTCTCAAAATACTTTTACATCATAAAATTTTAATAATTAAGAAAATGGAAAAGCAAAAGAGAATAGTAATTGTAGATGATGATATCGACATAATAAATGTTGTAGAATCAGTGCTTACAGCCCAGGGTTATATTGTTTTGTCTGCCAACGATAAAAAAGAAGGTTTAAAACTAATCAAAAAAGAAAAACCCGATTTAGCAATCCTTGATGTGATGATGACAACTCAATTTGAAGGCTTTGAATTAGCAAAAGAAATTGTTAATGATGACATTTTAAAACAAATTCCTGTAATTATACAAACTTCCATTGATGTTTTAACAACCACAAAGCCAAGTGTTCAGGCAATGGCCCGTGAATTCAGACAACAATCGGAATATTCCGACTTAAGAGTAATTTTAGTTAAAGATTTAGTAAGTGGAAATGCCGGTGTTGATTACCTCAACGAATACAATGAAAACGTTTGGTTTCCTGTAAGTGCATTCGTAAGAAAACCTGTTGACGCTAATATTTTAGTTCCTGAAATAGAAAGACTTCTTAACAATTAAAACATCCTACGATGGGAAAATTAACGGAAATATTCAATAATTACCCAGATTTAAGTCGCGACAACCTGATTCCTATTTTACAAGATATACAGGATAAAGACGGCTTCTTATCTAAGGAATCAATTGTTGAGGTTGGATCTCACTTGAGAATGCCTTCAAGTAAAATTTACGGGGTAGCGACCTTCTATAACCAATTCAAATTTCAGCCCAATGGCAAATACCATATTCAAATTTGTCGTGGCACTGCTTGCCATGTTTTGGGATCAGCAAGCGTATTAAGTGAACTTGAAAAACAGTTGAAGATAAAAGCAGGACAAACCACAAGAGATCAACTTTTTAGCCTTGAAATAGTAGCATGCATTGGGGCATGTGGACTTGCTCCTGTAATTTCCATTAATGGCGAATTTTATGCCAATGTTGATGAGATAAAACTGTCAAATATTCTTAGTGAATGTCGAAAAAACAAGGAGGAAAAACTATGACAGATAAGTTTATTAATACAAATCTGGGATTATTTTACAATAAACCCGATAACAGTATAAAAACTGAAAGTGAAGATTATAAAGTTATTAGCCGACATAAAATTAATAAGCCGGTAGTTTTTGTAGGTGCCGGAACATGTGGGTATGGAGCAGGAGCAGGAAAAACTCTAGAATCTGTTAAAAATTATATACATACCAAAAAAATAGATATAGATGTTGTGGAACTTGGATGTATAGGACTTTGTGCTGCCGAACCAATTGTTGATGTTCAGATTCCAGGCTTTAACCGTATCGCTTTCGGACATGTTACGGAGAAAAAGTAGATGAACTTTTGGACAGCATCCTGAGAATGGAAATCCCTACGGATATTGAAACACTATATCAGTTCCCCACTGAAAATTCACGTTCCTGGGAATCTGTATTAAACTTTACTGACTATCCATACTTCAAAAATCAAAAACGATTTGTGCTTCAAAACTGTGGTATATTAAATCCCGTAAGTATAGCAGAATATATTGCGTTTGGTGGCTACTCTTCATACCTCAAAACCATCAAATCAAATAAGCCAAATGAAGTATGTGAAATGGTTGAAGAAAGTGGTTTAAGAGGCCGCGGTGGCGGTGGTTTTACCACTGGTACCAAATGGAAGTTTGCTCACAATACGGAGGCAGATCAAAAATATCTTATTTGTAATGCCGATGAGGGAGACCCGGGAGCATTTATGGACAGAGCAGTAATTGAAGGTGACCCACATCGGCTGCTTGAGGGAATGATGCTTGCCGCTTATGCCATAGGCGCCAGTAAATCATATGTTTATATTCGTGCAGAGTATCCGCTTGCAATTAAACGTTTAAAAATTGCTATAGAACAGGCGAAAAAATATGGTCTTATCGGAGAAAACATTTTTGGCAGTGAAATTGATTTTGAAATCAAAGTTAAGGTAGGCGCCGGGGCATTTGTTTGTGGAGAAGAAACAGCACTTATAAACAGCATAGAAGGCAAAAGAGGAATGCCAAAACCCAGACCTCCGTTTCCAGCTGTAAAAGGCCTTTTCGGAAAACCTACAATCATAAACAATGTAGAGACTCTTAGTTGCCTAAGAGAAATAATACCAACTGGTGTTGAAGAGTTTAAAGCTATTGGCACTGAAAGGAGCAAGGGAACAAAAGTATTTGCTTTATCGGGAAAAGTAAATCTAACAGGACTTGTGGAAGTTCCAATGGGAACTACTATCCGTGAGGTGATTTTTGACATTGCTGGTGGGATTCCCAATAATAAGAAATTCAAATCTGTTCAAATTGGAGGTCCATCCGGTGGATGTATCACAGAAGAAAACCTTGATATAGAAGTTGATTACGACTCATTGATAAGTATAGGTGCTATGATGGGATCGGGTGGACTTGTAGTTATGGATGAGGATACCTGTATGGTTGACGTTGCTAAATTCTTTATGGATTTCATACAGAGGGAAAGTTGTGGTAAATGTATACCCTGCCGTGAAGGTACAAGAAGAATGCTCGAGATTCTCGAAGATATCACTCATAAGCCTGTTACCTCATCAGAAAATGAAGCACTTGAGAGGTTTAAGGGTGTAACACAACTTGAAAAACTTGGGAAAGTAATCAAAGAAACCTCATTATGTGGTTTAGGACAAACTGCTCCTAATCCTGTATTAAGTACAATAAAATGGTTTAGAGAAGAATATGAAGAACATATATTCGACAGAAAATGCCGGGCGAATGTTTGTACCGAACTAAGAACATTCACAATAGATGTTGATAATTGTACCGGTTGTACAGTATGTGCTAAAAAATGTCCTACAGATGCAATCATTGGAAGTCGTAAAACACCTCATTTTATTGTTGAAGATAAATGTATAAGCTGCGGAACATGTTACGATGTATGCAAATTCAACTCAATTGTCATTTCTTAATATTATAAAAATGGATTTCACAATAAACATAAATAACAAAAATTGCAAGGCCCAAACAGGAGACACAATTCTGGAGGTAATAAACCGAAATGGCCTTAAAGTTCCAACTCTTTGTCATTTGAAGGATACAATGCCTACGGGAGCATGCCGTATGTGCGTTGTAGAAGATGTAAATTCTGGTAAACTTATAACCTCATGTTCATTTCCTGCCAATCCAGGAATGAGGATTAACACACATAGCCAAAGAGTTGTGGAATCGAGGAAAACAATAATTGAGTTACTTCTCTCTAATCACCCTGACGACTGTTTATATTGTGTAAGAAATAAAAACTGCGAATTACAGGACCTATCAGAAGAACACCATGTTAGAGAAAGGAGAATTAGTGGGCGCAAAAACAGAGAAAAACTTGACCTTTCGAGCGCTTCTATCGTCCGTGACCCAGAAAAATGCATTCTATGTGGGCGATGTGTAACAACATGTGAAGATGTAATGGGCGTTGCCTGTATCGACTTTATAAACAGGGGTAATAAGGCAATAATAGGAACTTCATTCAACGAGGGATTAAACACTTCCAGTTGTATAAATTGTGGACAATGTATTATGGTTTGTCCTACGGGTGCATTAACTGAGAAAAACCATTTCGCAGAAATACAGCAGGCAATTGAAGATCCAACTAAAAGAGTTGTAGTGCAATATGCTCCATCAATAAGTGTTTCAATGGCGGAGGAATTAGGTATGGAAGCAGGCAAGGATATAAATGGCATTCTCAATGCAGCCTTAAGAAAAGTGGGATTCGATAATATATTCGACTCTTCTTTCTCTGCCGACCTGACCATTATGGAAGAATCAGCAGAATTGGTGAGTCGAATACAAAATGGAGGTCGCCTGCCATTAATTACCAGTTGTTGTCCGGGTTGGGTAAAGTATGCCGAGGAATTCTATCCTGAACTTATATCAAACTTATCCTCCTGCAAATCCCCACAACAAATGTTGGGGGCGATCATAAAATCATATTATGCTGAGAAAGAGGGACTAAATCCTGAAGATATTTATTCAGTATCCATTATGCCTTGTACTGCTAAGAAGTTTGAGGCACAGCGAGAAGAAATGACACAGGCAGGCATTTCAGATGTAGACGCAGTACTGACTACCAGAGAGTTAACTAAATTTCTTAAACTTTATGA
>PKTD01000172.1 GCA_002869315.1 Marinilabiliales bacterium
ACCTTTTGTTGTTAATGAATGATTTACTTCCATGCAACTTTTGTTCTCATGCTAATCAAACTAAATATTGGTAATAATATTAAAAATATTACCTCCATTATAGGCGAAAATAAATATAAACTACCCTCATCAAGTTGAGAACTTACTTTTTTATTAACAAACAATTGGGTAATAAGTCGTAAACCAAAAACGCTAATAACTATTATTGGCAGACTCATAGAGATAACTAAGTATGTAAATGACAGGTAGAAAAATATTTGAGAGAAAACATAAGTGCTAAGTAAAATTTTAAATTTTGTTTTGTAAACTTTCCCTGTACTGAGGTGTCGCAACTTTTGTCTGTACCACTCTTTAAACCCAGACTTTGCTTTAGAATAGATAAAACTTTCTTTTGCAATTTCAATTTTGCAATTCTTTTTATTGGCAACTCTGTTGATGAATAAGTCATCATCACCTGAAGGAATATTATAATGCGAAATAAAACCTTTATTCCTGATAAATAGCGATTTACGATAGGAAAGGTTGCGTCCAACACCCATATAAGGAAGTCCTGCTAAGGCATAGGAAAGATATTGAGTAGCCGTAATAAAAGTATCGTATCGAATAAGTAAGTTCAGGAAACCTTTTTCTTTTTTATGGGGTCCGTAGGCAAGAATAACTTCAGTTTTTTCATCCCCATATGAACTGACCATATTTCTTATCCATTTATTTGAAACAGGCTTACAATCAGCATCAGTAAGTAATAGGATATCATTCTTCGCCGATTTGATACCTATTGAAAGAGGAAATTTTTTACCACTAAAGAAATTTAAATCCTGATCTATCTGAACAATTTTTAGATTGTTATATTTTGCTTTCATTTCTTCCAGGAAATATTTCGACTCATCATTAGAAGCGTGATTAACTACTACCAACTCAAAATCCGGATAATCCTGTTGCAGTATAAGTTCCAGATTGTTTAGCAAATTATAATATTCGTTTCTGGCGGATATTACAACAGAAACTGCTGGTAAATTTTCACTATTATTTTCGGGTTTTTTATAAAATGCAAGGCGCGCAAACAATACCCAATAATATAATAATTGTATTAGTGCTGCAAGGCCAAATACAAGTAGTATAATTAACTCAATGGTATTTAAGTTTTGTAACAAAGCGATAATTTTTTTACAAAATTACTAAGTATAATATCCAATAGATTCGATTAGCAATTATTTATAAACAGTTTGATGTCATTAAAATTATTCCATCAAACAATCAAAAGATAGATAGTGAAAGGAACTTATAAGGGTACTGCAATCGAACAAAAAGAGTAATTTTGCAAAAAATTTGATATAATGAAATTTAGCCTAAAGGGTAGAGATGCAAAAAGTTCGGCAAGAGCAGGGGAAATAGAAACTGATCACGGTAAAATACAAACGCCGATTTTCATGCCTGTTGGTACAGCAGGCAGTGTAAAGGGTGTTCATATGAAGGATGTAAAGGATGATGTTAAAGCTCAGATTATACTTGGAAATACATATCATCTTTATTTGCGTCCCGGACTGAAGGTGATGGAACAGGCCGGAGGATTACATAAGTTTAATGGATGGGAAAAACCAATACTAACTGATAGTGGAGGTTACCAGGTTTATTCGCTGAGCGACAGAAGGAAACTTAATGAATCAGGAGTTGTTTTTCAATCGCATATTGATGGATCAAGGCATAATTTTAATCCTGAATCGGTTATGGATATTCAAAGAACAATTGGTGCTGATATTGTAATGGCTTTTGATGAGTGTACACCTTATCCATGTGATTACGATTATGCAAAAAACTCCATGGAGATAACTCATCGCTGGCTCGACAGATGTATAACACATTTTAATAATACTGATCCAAAATATGGATATTCTCAGGCATTGTTCCCTATTGTGCAAGGTAGTACATATAGAGATTTGCGGAAAATATCAGCAGAAACAATAGCTTCTAAAGGTGCAGAAGGGAATGCCATAGGAGGATTGTCAGTTGGTGAGCCTCATGAACTAATGTATGAAATGACAGAACTGGTTTGCAACATACTACCAGATGATAAACCACGTTATCTGATGGGTGTTGGAACACCTGCTAATTTGTTGGAAAGTATATCTTTGGGAGTTGATATGTTCGATTGTGTTATGCA
>PKTD01000147.1 GCA_002869315.1 Marinilabiliales bacterium
AAGACTCACACTCAAAACTGTTTTGTGGGCCCACCAGGACTTGAACCTGGGACAACCTGATTATGAGTCAGGGACTCTAACCAACTGAGCTATAGGCCCCGCTTATTTAAAAGAACCAACTTTAATATAAATATCAAAATCGGGCTGCAAAATTAAAAATATTTTTAATTAGTCAACAATAATTTTGCAATAATATTTTATTAGTTTTGCGGCCGTGATTAAATCTATCATAAATAAGTATTTACTAATAACTTGCCAAAAGTTAAACACTACCCTTATCTTCTTACTGATAGTAATAATAAATTTTTCCAGTTTAACTGCTGCAGAGGAAAATGATATTACCGATTGGAAGCTTGTGAAGAACAATAACGACATAAAAGCATATGTTGAAGAAGGTCCTTTATCGGACATCAAAAGTGTTAAGGTAGAAACAGTTGTTATAGCAAACCTGTCGCAATTAGTATCAATAATTAAAGATGCTGAGAGTCACAGTGATTGGGTATATATGAATGAAGAAGCTGCCATATTAGAAATAAATGACTGCTGTCACTGGAAATATTATGGCCGCACCGACGTGCCATGGCCTGCAACTGATAGAGATTGTGTAATCCAAACCACTTTGCGTCAGGATTCTCTGGATTATTCTGTAACCATTAGTGGTAATGCCATAAGCGGTTATAAAGATAAAGAAGAAGATTGTGTGCGCATTCAGAAAAGTCATTCGATATGGACTCTCAATCCATTGGGAAATGATATGGTACATGTTTCTTTTGAGTTAAAAGTAGATGTTGGAGGAAATATCCCAAATTGGCTGGTTAATATGGCAGTGTCAAAAGGTCCTTTTAAAACAATGACAGCCTTTAAGGAAATTGTTAATTCTGGGAAATATGAAAGCAGTAAACTAAACTATATCAAAGAATACCCACATTAACATATTACAATAATTACCTAAAACTCATCATCCGTATCCCCTTCACTTCTGTCACGTTTCATTTTAAAATTGTTAAAACGATATTATATGGTAAGCCTGAATTGAGGTGATGCTGGGTCAAATTTGTTGTAGGTATAGAAGTCATCACTGCTTCTTGTACTCTCTCTTAAGGCAGTTCCAAAAATATCTCTTGCCTGTAAATTAGCCGTTAGAGATCTGTTGAGAAAACTAGCTTTTATTGCCGCATCAACAGTAAAAAATCCTGCACTTGTGCCCTGAGCAGTAACTGTTTCACTATTATAGCGGCTACTTGCCTGAAACTGCAAATTTTTCATCAAGGTGAAAGTGTTATTAAACCGGCTACTCCAGTTTGTGGATGTTCTGCTAAAATCTCTGTCGTTAAGTTCACCTACAATTCTATAATCATAAAGATTTCCGCTTAAAGACATTTCCCACCATTTAGTTACTTCCATATTTAACATAGCCTCAAGACCTAATGAATAATCATTTCCAACATTTTCAAATGACATCATCATCACATTTTCCTGATAAACAGAACTTATTCTTTCAACTTTGTTATTGGTAATTCTATAATAACCCTCAAGTGAGAAAAAGTTTTCATCGAATTTTATTAAATATCCAGCATCAAAAGAGTCGATGTATTCTGGATTTAAATCAGGATTACCTTTTCTCACGTTATATGTATCCTGCCATGTTATAAATGGTTCCAGTTGCCAGCCTCTTGGTCGGTTTATCCTGCGTGTATAACTAATCATCAACTGCTGATCCTTGGGCAACTCATAAGAGGCATGAAGGGTAGGAAAGAAGTCCCAGCGATTTAATATAAAATCATCAACGCCTTTAGTTTCTATAGTCCTGTCAGTAAATTCCGTTCTTAAACCAGCCTGAAAACCTATCTTGCCTGTTTGACCTGCATACAATGCATAGGCAGCATAGAAATTTCTGTAATAGGTGGTATTATAACTGAATTCCGGAACAAACTCTATATCTCCCGTTTCACTATTGTAAAGCCATAATTCAGTATTATCCTCATTGTTTCCTAAACGTGCTTGCAAACCAGCCTCAAACTTGTTGTTTTTCTTAACTGGTAGAGTATAGTCAAGATTAACCCTAAGGGATGTTGAGGGTCCGTTTTCAACATTTTTCTGACCACCAATAATATTTTCTGACATATCTTTTAGTCGGTTTACGGTAGACTCATTACTTACACGATTTCTATAGTTAAGTTGCAGTTTAATCTCATGTTTGTTCATTTGGCTTTGAGCTATTCTATTACCGCCCCCATTTCCATTTTTCATTCCCTTTTCGCCAGATCCATTTTCTTCTAATTTATTTTTAAAGGTATGCTGGTATACAGCATCCGCTGCAAAGTAGTCTCCTCCCCTTTCTGTTTGATCAATACTGTAATAATTGTATATTTCATTTCCCGGCAGGGTAAAATCTTCATACAATAAATCAGAACCATTATTCATACCCCAGTTTCCATATCTGCCTGACAATGAAAAGAAGTCATATTTAGTTGGGTTATATTCAATACCGGCTTTTACACTTGCTCTGTGAAAATCACGTTCTGATGTACCCACAGAATTTAGAAAATATGTAGTATCATTAATAGAACTCTCTCTCTCACTTATAACATCTCCGGGGCGGGTTCTCTTAGCATAATTTGCCCCAAATACGAAATTCACTTTTGATAAACGATAATTAACCTGAAGATCTCCGCCATACTGGCCAAAAGTACCTGCATCAAGATTAACTATTCCGCTTAGTCCATCCATGAAATTTTTCTTAGTGACGATATTTATAATTCCGGTAGCGCCGTCAGGTTCATATTTTACTGAAGGATTTGTAATAATTTCTATGTTTTCTATATTGCTTGATGAAATTTGACGCAGAGCGTCAGAAGGCTCTAAAATAGTGGGCTTACCGTCAATCAGAACGGTAAAACTACTACTCCCTCTAAGGGATACATTTCCTTCGATATCGACCTGAACTGAGGGCACATTTTCAAGTATATCAACTGCATTTCCTGCTTCAGCAGTCAACTGCTTATCAACATTGATTACCTTTTTATCGATACGGTATTCCATGGCTGCACGTTTTGCAACTATCTCAACCTCCCCCAATTCTTTGGCTCCGGATTGGAGATAAAAATGCCCAAGATTGATATTATCCATACTGTTATCCACTTCGAAAACATCAGATTTTATATCCTTTAGACCTATGAAAGTAATGGTAAGATAATATGATCCTTCTTTTGGTTTTGGCAATTTAAAATGCCCCAAAAAATCGGTTATCACACCTCCCACAAGTTCATTGGTTTCGGCATTATAAAGAGCAACTGTAGCGTACTCCAAGGCTGCTTTATCATTTTCAGCAGCTACAGTCCCTTTTAATTTTCCTTTAGGAGCAGCTGGCTCAATGGCGGCGTGCAAAAAACTACTGCCTAGTAGTGTTAGTATAATAGTAATTATTATTTTATTCATCATAATCTTAAAAAGTTTGCAAATATGCTAAATACTTCTGTATTGATATATGACAACAAAAACTATTATACTATTCCAAAAGTTAAAAAATAATAATCTATTGTTAAAAATATTTTAAACTATCACGGTTTTGCCATTTTTCCACCTTCCAGAGGTATCGACTGGCCGTTAATATAATCTGATTCCTCACTTGCAAGGAAATAGGCAAGGTTAGCTACATCTTCAGGTTCACCAAATCTTCCCATGGGAATTTTTTCCAGGAAGTTATTTTTCATTTTTGCATTTTCTGGAGTATCCCATATGGACCTGCCCATATCAGTCATAACTATAGTTGGGCAAATTGCATTTGTTTGAATATTAAAAGGTCCCCATTCCACAGCCATTGTTCTGGTAAGTTGATTAAGTCCGGCCTTAGAAACCCCATAGGCTGCCATACCAGATGTGCCAAAAAATGCGCCTAAGGATGAAATGTTTATAATCTTTCCGCCTTTATTTTCAATCATTTGGGGAACCATTAATTTACTAAGTTGAAAAACAGATCTGAGATTTACATTTTGAATATAATCCCAATCCTCAAGATTTAATTCAAGTAAGGGTTTTTTCAAAGCATATCCAGCGTTATTAACCAGTATATCCCACTTTTTTGAATTTTTAAAAGCATCATCAGCGAGTTTCTGAACTTCATTTTGCTTATTAAGGTCGACCTTAAAAGCGTAACAATCAACACCAAGGCCTTTAATTAATGTTGAAGTATGCTGCAAAGCCTTTTCGTCTCTGGCTGCTATTCCAATATTAATATTATTCTTTGCAAATTTTATTGCGATAGCCTTACCAAGACCTTTTGCTCCGCCGGTTATTAACGCATATTTTTTCATATATGCTAATATATAAAAAAAAGAAGCCCCCGCTTAAGCAGGGGCATTCAATACTTACATATAAATTATGCTATAAAAAGTGTAATTCTAATTAAACATTTTAACCGTTGCCACCGTTACCATCACAATCGCCACCGCCATTTCCGCCGCCGTTGCCATTTCCATTACCGTTGCCATTGCCGTTACCATTTCCATTGCCGTTGCCGTTGCCGTTGCCGTTTCCATTGCCATTGCCTCCATTTCCTGAGCCATCACAATCTCCTCCATTGCCATTACCGTTACCATTGCCATTGCCATTTCCGTTTCCAGAACCATTACCATCACCACAAGGTCCATTACTTCCCTCAATTATTGTATTAAACTCTTCTAAAGTAATGTATTGAGGAGTATAAGTAGCACCTTCCTGAATAAGTCTGTTATTAAAGGCTCTCATATGATTCTCAGAACCACATTGTAAATGTGAGAAAATTGTTAATATAGCCTCATTCTCCGTCTCGTTCATATTTTCTTCTAAATCGAATATGTCAACATCTTCAATGGTTGCTCCTACAGTATATGCATCAATCAAAGAATTGGCTCCTTGCGCTATAAGTGTATTGTATAAATCTTGCAAATCGGAATTAGTAAAAACTCCTACGTCCTCAATAACCGGGTCTTCAATATTATAATATTGTAACAGACAAAGAACTCTATCCATATGTCTTTGTTCGCTATTGGAAATATTATTGAATACATTTACCTGATATTGATTATATAATGTAATATATACATCACGTGCAAGTTTTTCTTCCTCACGCATAAATTGCAACATGGCAATTTCATTATCATAAATAGTATCAGAAGGGTTGATAATACAATCACAGTTAAGTGTATCGTTGTTTAATGATGTAACTGAAGCTGTAGGTTCTGAGGTTTTATAAGCATCAGGGTTAAGCGCATTTTTATCCTGGCAACTACTCAATAATAATGTAGAGCCCATAAAAACTACTAATGTTGTTAAAACAATTTTTTGAATTTTTTTCATGATATTTTTTTTATAAAATTTAATAATTTCGGACTCTAATTTTAAACCGTTTTCAATATTACTACGTACTAGGTTTAAAATTCTTCCACTTCTTTCAAGAAAAAATCAAATATTTTTAAAATATCATATATTATCCAGGTTAACAGCAGTTTAGTTATCTTTTTAACTTTCGTCTTTATCTTTTAACTTGTTTCTTTTATCTTTTATCTTTTGTCTTTTATCTTTTATCTTATTACTTATCTCTTTATCCATTTATCTACCTTTACTATTCCTGAATCGTCCTGAACCGCCCCATGGTCTTATTTCATCAGCACGGAATTTATTGTCTGAGATAATTTTTCCAATAATTTTTATTTCCACACCATTTTCCAAAACCATAAAGCCAGGTTTATTAGCATTTTCATAATTTATTATCCAATTTTTGCCCTGGAAACTTTCTAGTTCAAATTCTATTGGATTTATATTTTTTATGGTGCCAGCAAGGTAACCCTCCTGAGGTATATTCCACATCTTTTCTTTCTTTTCTTGTATACTTTCATAGGAAGCAACATTAACTGCAAATTTATTTTCTAACCATCCTGCTCCACCGCTAATGAAGAAGAATGTTCCTATTAAAATGCTAAAACTGGTATTAAAAAGAAATAATTTGCTAAGTGAAAATTTATATCCCGATTTAGAATTTTTTATTCCCAGCATGGCAAAAACCAGAAATAAAACTAAGAGTATAATCCACAAGAATGGCAATATAGCAAGTGAAAACTCAAGCCACGAATGTGTCATATGAGTTATCAAACTGAAGTCTAATTGCTGAATTGCAAATAATATTATTGAGAATGATAGTCCACCAAAAAGTAGAGCAATAATGAATATTATGCTTATAAATTTCTCTTTAATACTAAACTTCCATTTGGGAATTGGCTTAACTTTTTCAGCCTTTATCTTATCAATTAAACTTTCTGAATTTTCCATGCCATTAAATTTATTCGTTTATCGAAATATTTTCTTTTTCAACTATTGATTTAAACATTTTCTTCGCTCTGTTTATACGGGATGCAACAGATCCCTCTGGAATTTTAAGTACATCTGAAATTTCAGTATAACTCATCTTTTCAAGAAAACTTAATACCAGAACTTCTCTGTACTTAAGCGACATTTTTTGCAATACTTTATGCGTTAGGATATAATGCTCTTCATTATTTCCAGCATCATCATCTTCTGATATATCCAGATTATCAGAATTATCAATTTTTACGGTATTATTTTTTCCGAATGAAACATTTTTTCTATAGTGAGTAACCGTTTCATTATGAACTATTCGATACACCCAACTCGAAAATTTTAAATTGCTATCGTAATTATTAATATTCCGCCATATTTTTATAAAAGAGTCCTGGAGGATATCGTTTGCTTCCTCCTCGCTTGTCATCGACAGCCTTTTGATATATCTGAGAAGTTTTTTATCGTAGCGATTATAGAGGCAGGCAAAATAATCTATCTCCAAAAGAGACTTTTTAATAATCTCTTCATCGCTTAAATTTTTACAAACCTCTTCTTTGACTAGCATAATTTGAATCCAAATAAATCCAGCAATATAAATTAATCAATTTCTCCCCTTAGGGATATATTTAACTTATTGATGGCTACCTCTCTTGAACTTTCTTTACCAAGAACATACATTAGTTTTGTAATAGCTGCTTCAGTGGAGATATCCCTGCCGCTTATAACGCCGATTTTTTCCAAACCCATTCCGGTTTCATAAGTACTCTGATCGACACTACCGGTGATACATTGTGAAACATTTAATACAATCAGTCCTCTTTTTATTGCTTTTTCCAGAATATTTAGAAACCACTCTTCTGAACTTGCATTTCCCGAACCAAAAGTCTCAAGCACTATTGCTTTTATTATTTCATTCTCAAAAATGGGTTTAAGAATATGCTCATTGATTCCTGGAAATAGTTTTACAATTCCCACATTGGTTTCCAATTCAGTTTGAACTTTTAGTTTCTTGAAGTTCGGTTTTCTTATTTTTTCCCTGTTGTATTTAATATAAATTCCAACTTCTGCCAGAGCCTGATAATTGCCTGAAACAAAAGCATTGAAGTTTTCTGAACTATATTTTACAGCCCTGTTTCCTCTCAGGAGTTGATTTTCAAAATATATACATACTTCAGGTACAACAGGGGTTTCATCTTCTTTTGCAGCAGCGATTTCAATGGAGGTTATGAGATTATCTCTGCCATCTGAGCGAAGGAAGCCCAAGGGCAGTTGCGACCCGGTTAAAACTACTGTTTTATTTAAGTTTTCAAGCATAAAACTCAATGCAGAAGCTGTATATGCCATGGTATCGGAACCATGTAAAATCACAAAACCATCATAAGTTTCGTAATTATGTTTTATAACATTTGCCAACTGCTGCCATACTAGGGGGTCCATATTTGAAGAGTCAATCAATGGATCGAAACAATAGAATTCCAATTCATACTGCAGCAACTTCAAATCAGGAATCTGCTCATAGATATTTTCGAAATTAAAGGGCTTAAGGGCACCACTTTCCTGATCCTTAATCATTCCGATGGTACCTCCAGTGTATATAATTAATATTGATGCCGCAGTATTCATTTTATGTTTTTTATCTGAAAATTACTCTTCAATGTTAAATAAATTTATTGAATTATAAGTGGTTTGCTTTGCAACAGTATCTAAATCAACTTCTTTTATTTCAGCAATTTTATTTGCTATCAACCTTATGTAAGCACTTTCATTACGCTTTCCTCTATAGGGTGCTGGTGTTAAAAATGGCGAATCGGTTTCCAACAATATACTTTCCAAAGGAATATCCTTAACTACTTTATCCTGACCCGAATTTTTAAAAGTAACTATCCCTCCAATTCCCATATAGAAATTCAAATCCATTATTTTTTTGGCCACTTCCAAATCACCTGTAAAACAGTGAAATACTCCTTTTAAATTGCCATCCTGCTCTTCTTTTACAATTTCATAAACCTCATCGAAGGAATCTCGTGTATGTATGGCTATGGCCAGATTATTTTCCTTTGCAAGATTTATCTGATGCCGAAAAGAATACTTCTGTTCCTCAGCAAATGTCTTATCCCAATAAAGGTCGATTCCTATTTCTCCAACAGCACAATATTTATTTTCCATTAGTTGGGCCTCAACAAATTTTAATTCCTCCTTATATTTATCTTTTACGGAAGTTGGGTGCAATCCTATCATTGGAATACAATTTTGTGGATTATCATCAACTAATCGTTTCATAGAATCAAAAGTAGACTTATCGATTGATGGAAGCAGCATATATTTAATCCCCTCTTCAATTGCCCTGTCAACAACAGTTTGCCTGTCGTTGTCAAACTCTTCCAAATAAATATGTGTATGGCTGTCAATAAAAATCATGCTGCAAAAATAGTTTAATCATTTGACTATTTTTGCGAATACTAAAAATGTAAGAATGAAAATTTGCGTCTTTTGCGGATCCAGCACCGGAAAATCAGAAATATATAAAAACGAAGCCATAAAACTGGCTAAATATTTTGTTAAGAATAGCATATCATTGGTTTATGGAGGTGCCAATGTTGGGATAATGAAAATACTTGCAGAAACAATGCTCAAAAGCGACAAAGAAGTAATAGGTATTATGCCCAAACTTTTAGTTGAAAAAGAGGTTGCCCATTTTGGAATTACAGAAATGATAGTTGTTAATTCCATGGCTGAACGCAAAGAAAAAATGGTTGAAATTTCAGATGCATTTATTGCATTACCAGGTGGTTTTGGCACTCTTGATGAACTCTCTGAAATACTAACTTTCAATCAGTTACGTATAATTGACAAGCCTTTGGGTATTTTAAATGTAAATGGTTTTTTCGATAAACTGCTCGACTTTTTTGATCATGCTGTGGCAGAAGGTTATGTGCGAGCAGAGCACCGAAATAATATAATAGTTGAAAATGATATCGATAGACTTTTACTAAGGATGAATGCTTATAAACCTCTTAGTATGGGTAAGTGGATAGAAGATATACATGAGGAAAGCGGAAACGTTTAGAATTATGAATTATAAGTTATTAGTTATTAGTTTTTAATTATTTATGATGAAAATTATTGGCATTACGGGAACGTTAGGAGCAGGAAAGGGGACAATCGTTGATTACCTTATAAAGGAAAAGAAATATCTTCATTTTTCAGTCCGGGCATATCTGATAAAGCAAATAAATAAACGCGGTTTAGAAGTTAATCGTGATAGTATGACCATGGTTGCCAACGAATTACGAGCGCAGAATAATCCGGCTTATGTGGTTGAAGAACTATATAAAGATGCTATACAAAGTGGAATAAATTCAGTTATTGAAAGTATAAGAACTCCTGGTGAAATTGAATTTTTAAAAAGTAAAGGAAATTTTATTTTACTGGCTGTTGATGCCGATCCGGTAATACGATATAATAGAATTACTCTTCGTGCTTCAGAAACCGACACTATTGATTTTAATACATTTATCGCAAACGAAAAACGTGAAATGACTTCCACTGACCCTAACAAACAAAATCTTTCCAAATGCATAGAAAAGGCCGATTTTGTTCTGAACAATAATGGTACTGTGGATGAACTAATTAGCCAGTTGAACAGTATAATTTGATTTGTTTAAGGCTAAAGCATTATAACTAAAATCTAATATCTAAAAACATTAAATGAATAGCCTTCAATCTGCAGGTCAAATGATTAATGACCAATGACTTAAACAATTATTAAAAACCAATTATTACAATTAGAAAAACCTCAAAGTTTCACTTATTTCGGGATTTATTAATAAGAATCTCATTTCCTCTGTTCCGACCTTAAAATTTCTTTTATTTACTCCACGAGAATTCTCACTCATAATTTTTTTCATGTCTGCACGCCATTTTTCTCTCTGCGGTTTAAGATCATTAAAAACAGCTTGAATTTCATCATTATGTTCAATGGCTATTTTTCTTACGCTCTGCATACTTTTTTGCATTTGCTCTCTAAAACTGTCGAAAGCGGGGTCATTTCGCCTTTGGCCAGGAACGAAATCTTCGCTTTCTCTCCAGTTTTTTACCATAGCCTCTCGCGACATTATCATTCCTCTTGCAGTTTCAATTTCTTTCTTTTCCTCATCACTCAGGTTTTTATCGAACGCTTTTCTTTTCTCAGATACAACAGGAAAGATATTTTCCTTAGCATAGGAAACGGCTTCTACAGGAATGTCTTTCATAAATCTCATATTATTTACCCTCATGGCATTTCGTTGGCTTCGCTTACTTGAAATTGATTGAGCCATATTTTCATCCCAAAGTAAAAGCCAGGCTGGATCCTGTATCCTGTTCATTCGATTTTTAGATACATTTCTTCCTTTTCCACTATTTCTTTTATAATTCCTGTTATCATACTGAAGAGAAGATATTTCTTTAGCATATATTTTTGATTGTTCAGGATAATTATCAGCAATTTGCTCTGCTTCCTTCCGTATTTTATACAGATCATCACGAATAGCCCTCGTATCCATAACATTATCACTATCCGATCTTGAGGCTCTAAGTTCTTTTAATTTTATCTTAAGGTTTTCGGCTTTTTCTCTATCCGCTTCTGAAAGTACTGCATAAAACTCCTGCTGCTGTTTTATCAGCTCAGAATTAATCGAGTTTACACAATTTTGATTTTTGGACTCCCTATTTTTATTGGACCTTTGACCTCTGCCTCTTTCATTTGCCTGTGCCATAATATTTCCAACTGAAAATAAAACCACTAGTATTATTATTATTTTTTTCATTATTTATTTTTTAATGTTTAGTGGTTTGACAACAGATATCGACAATTTATTCCAAAAAAAAACGCCTCACCAATGGCGAGACGTTTTTTCTAGTTTGTTATTTTTTACTTAGTAAGAACTAACTTTCCTGTATAATTCTTAGTAGCAGTCTTTACATTGTAAATATAAATACCTGCAGGGCTGTCTTTTGCATCCCAACTAAATTTATGTTTACCATTACTTAACTCACCACTGTATAAAGTACTCATTTTTTTTCCATTTAAACTATAGATACTTATTTCCGTTGATTGATTTTCTTTCAACATCAAACTTATATCTACATGATTGCTAAACGGATTAGGGAAAGTTTTTAATTCAATTTCTGATAATTCATTTTCATTGATATCTGTCCAGAAATAATCCACACCAAAGAAGTATAGATACTCAGCCATAAGACCATCTTTAGTCCAGCCCTCATCTTCCACGAGTCCGCCAAAATCAACTGAAGAACCAATTGTTTTATAAGTTTCATTTTCATATGAAATTGTAGTAGCATATCCAGGAGCCTCATTTTGCAATATAACCTGAGCATCTTCAAGAGGAGCAAGTTTATCGATATAATTATTAACACCCTCGAAGCCAAAATCATAACCCTGCAGCCAACCATCAGTATACCCAATAATTCGGGAAATATCACTTGAGCCATCTGCCAGACCATTTATTTTAAATTTTTCATGCACAGGAGTGGCATCATCAAAGGCCCAGGTATCTGCACCTTCCATATATAATCTTCCTCCCTGGTCTAAGTAATCACTTAGCATTTGTCCTTCTGCTTCAGTTAAAACATAATTATTTGGATAGGCACCTAATATTACAAAAACAGATTTATATTTTTCCAAATCAAGTGGTAATGAACCATCCATAGTTTCAGCACCTACATTAAGATTTGTAAAACAGTTTTGCATTTCACTTGCTGTGGTAACTTCAGAGGAGAAATCCATAACAAGTATAGGAATTAGTCCTACATAAGTTGAAAACTGTGCTGTGGCGTTAATACCATAATCAGCAATATAATCTACATTGAAGAATACTGTAATTCCATCCTCTGCATCATCAGAAACAGTAACATTGTATGTAGCAGAATAGGTTTCTCCTGCTGCCAGGTCACCATAAGTTATTTCACTATTATTTATAGTTATTTCAGAAGCATCTGTAGATAGATTACCCATAACATTAAAGGCAGTAGCACTACCTGCATTTTGCATTTCTACAATAATATCTGCATTCTCACCTGGATCCAGTCGGCCATTATTATTTGCATTACTATCATCTATTATAAATGAAGTATAACTAATATTTGGAGCATGTGCAGTTAACTCAAAGGAGGATTCCCAAAGACCTCTGCCTGATTCGTCAGTTGCAGTAACTGTAAAGCCAATCAAACTACCATCAGGGATACTACTTAATACATCAAAAGCAAAACCATCGTTAACACTTACTGTATCCTCAGAAGGTATATCACCGTAAAATTCTTCATCATCCGAAAAGGAAATAAACTCACTATTAGTAATTACACTGGCATTAACATTAATAGCATCATCAGCACCTGCATTGGTAAGCCCGACGCTAAGCAATATGCTTTCGTTATAATCAATCATTTGATTATTATTCCCTGATTCATCATTAACGAGGTTATTAGCATACATTATATAAGGACCGGAATTACTTATAATATCTACAGTTGATTCATAAGGAAAATAATTAAAAGCTGTTATAACAAGATCCATTACACCAATTTCCTGTAAAGAAGGAAAGACCATGGT
>PKTD01000069.1 GCA_002869315.1 Marinilabiliales bacterium
AATTATAATATCGACCTTACGCTTTCTGGGCATACTCATGGTTTTCAGTTTGGCTTTGAAAGTAAAAAATTCAAATGGAGTCCGGCAAAGTGGCTATATAAATACTGGGCTGGATTATATAAAGATGAAAACTCAACACGTTACCTATATGTAAACAGAGGTATAGGATCCATAGGCTATCCTGGTCGCATTGGTATTCTTCCTGAAATAACCGTTTTGGAGTTAGTTTAATCGATTCACATTATTTTCTTAGGGTTTTTCAAAAAATAAATTTGCATAACTCATTGTATATTATTGTAATGACATATCTCATATTCTAATATTTATTTGTTAAATATTTCTTAAAAAACTGATTATAAGCAAACTATAAATCTGAGGTTTGTGTCATCTAGTTTATATTTGCAATCTATAATAAATCTAAATAAAAATAATGAATTAGCGTATGAAAACATTTTACAAATTACTTTCAATTTTAATTATTCCATCAGCATTAGTGCTATATAGTTATAGTAGTGGTAGTCCTGGTGGTAAAACAGGTTCTACTGGTGATGGTGGTACAACATGTACACAATGTCATGCTGGAACAGCAACTTCTCAGTCAAACTGGATAACAACAGATATTCCAGTTGATGGTTATACAGCAGGTGAAACATATACTATTACTGTAACAGGGACTCACTCAGGAGTTGTAAAAATGGGATTTGAACTTACCGCAGAAAACACCTCTGGAACTAAAAAAGGAAACTGGACAATAACTGATGCAACAAGAACAAAGTTTGCCAATGCAAACACTGCTGTAACTCATACTTCTGCTGGTAATGTTCCAAGTGGAAACACTAATACATGGAGTGCAGATTGGACAGCACCAACTGCTGGAACTGGTACAATAAAATTTAATGCAGATATCAATGCCGCAAATGGAAATGGAAATACTTCTGGAGATCAAATTTATACAACTTCTCTTACAGTAAGTGAGGCTGTAGTTCTTGATCCTGCAATTGTTGATGTTACTCCCGACAATGCTGATCAAGGATGGTCAGGAGATGTCGTAATAGAAGGAGATGAAACTTCATGGTTAGATGGTGTAGGTTCTGTTGTATTTAAATATGGCAACAATAACTCAATTGTTTTAACACCATCAACTTTTGTGGTGAATTCTAATACTGTAATTACAGCCACATTTAATATTCCAATGGATCAACAAATTGGTTCTTATGATGTATTTGTAGATGCCCTTGTGGAGAATGATGGATTTGAAGTAAATGAAATTCAACTTCCTGAAATTGCTGATGTAACTCCAAATAATGGAGAACAGGGTTGGACAGGTGATGTAACTATTACCGGAGAAAATACGATGTGGAATGATGAAGGAGTTATGGAAGTAGTATTTAAATATTCTGACGATAATATGGTTCTCTTAACACCTGAAAGTTTTACAGTTAACAGTAATACATCAATAACAGCCAGTTTAAGTATCTCTATGGATCAAATGGCAGGGCAATATGATGTTTTTGTGGATGATTTATCTGAAACAGAAGTATTTGAAGTTATAGAAGTTGTATTGAATCCTGAAATTACAATGGTTTCACCTAATCATGCTATGCAAGGAGAAACTGTTATTCTTGAGATTTCAGGTTCTGAAACACAATGGACAAATGGTGTAACAGATGTTATGATAAAATTCCATGATGATAATATGATCATGCTTTCAGCTGATAATATTATGGTTGTAGGTAACGAGCAGGTAAATGCTACTTTTACTATTCCTGCTGACCAGGAAATTGGACTATATGATCTTTATGTAGACGATTTGATGCTGGAAAATGGATTTACTGTTGATATATTGGATGATATTGCTGACAATATTGAAAATCAGATTAATATATATCCTGTTCCTGCTGATAACTTCTTAAATTTAGATCTTCCTGAAGATACAGAATTTAGAATTGTAAGTCTTGATGGAAGAATTATAAGAGGATTTGAAAATTCTAATAATACTAAAAGAATGGATATATCTAACTTACAGAATGGTGTTTATTTTGTTCAAATATTGAATTCAGGTAAATACTATAGTAAGAAGTTTATTAAAAGATAATCTTCTCAAATTAAAAAGCTTTAAAATCCGTCTTGCCATTGGTAAGACGGATTTTTTTTATTTTTGAGAAAAACTTTATTATGGATAACATATGTTTAGAGTGTGGTTCACACCTAATCGGTAGGGTAGACAAGAAGTTTTGCAATGACCTATGTAAAAATAACTACTACAACAAACGAAATCGTGATGAAACGGCATATATGCGAAAGGTTAGCCGTGCATTAAGAAAAAACCGAAGTATACTTAAGGATCTGAACCCAAATGGAAAGGTAAGCGTGAATATTAGTAAACTGGAGTCCAAAGGCTTCAATTTCAAATACTTCACCAATACGTATACAACCAAGACAGGAAAGACATACTACTTCTGTTATGAATATGGATATTTACCTTTGGATAAAGGTTTTTATGCCTTGGTTATAAATAAGGATATATAAAAAATCCCAAATACAGACCAGCCATATTTGGGATTTCAATTTTTTATTAGTATTAAATTTTCAATCTGTCTTTAAATGGAAGGAAAGTCATAAAGTCGGCATGATGCACGATATATGCCTCAGTGGTACGTTTTACCATATTTCCTTCACCCGCATGAGTAGCAATAATATGGCATACTTCTGCCGGCACACCGGCTTCCTCAGCAAGGCTCACGCCTGAAAAAGGATGACGTAAGTACTTTCCATAGGTTCCCTGAATTGCATTTCCATCATCATCAAGAACATATTCCAGTAATTTACCAACATCGGCTAATATTGCTCCGGCGATTAAAACATCCATATTTACAGGAAGTTCTCCATGATACATTTCGTTGATCTTATTTCCGGCATCTCTTGCAATGTGCACTACCGACCTCTTGTGATCCATAAAAGTTACCTTAAGATCAGGTCCAACTAATAATGTAAACGGAATTTTATTTAAATCATCAGGACTTAAAACACTTCTTTCAAGGGCTAACTCCCATGTTTTTTGTGTAGTTAGTCTTAAATCATTATCTTCTATCCAGTTCAGTTCCGGCCATAGATTATACACTTCTTTTTCCATATTGAGTAAATTAATAATAATTATAGTTTAGCAATAATTGCATCTGCCATTTCAGTAGTTGATGCAGCACCATTTTCAACAACATCTGCTTTTCCGCGCATTTTCATCATATCATAGGTTCTTACTTTTCCTTCTGCAATAACATCTGCCACAGCTTTTCTGATTTTTTCTGACTTTTCTTTTTCATTAATAAAATCAAGCATCATACAAGCAGATTCTACCATTGCAATAGGATTAACTATAGATGTTTCATAATCAGCATATTTAGGGGCTGAACCATGGGTTGGTTCAAATACACCTACACCACTATCTGGATTGAACTGTGCGTAGCAGGCAAAACCTAATCCGCCTATTAAACCGGCAAAGCCATCTGAAACTATATCTCCAAACATATTACCTGCAACTATAACACCGTAATCCTCAGGATTTTTAGTGAGCCACATCATTTGGGCATCTATATTTGTATTCCAGAGTTCGATATCAGGATAACTCTCCTTCTGAATTTGCTGAGCCATTTTATACATCATCCCTGAAGTTTCACGAATAACATTAGGCTTTTCACATACAGTAACCGATTTGTAACCATATTCTTTAGCATGTTCAAATGCTGCTGTTAATATTCTTTTTGTGGCTTTTTTTGTGAATATCCTTGTAGAAACAGATACTTCTTCCTTTGGAGTTTCGCCAAAATTACTTACAAATTTGGGATGCGTCATAAGCGCATCATAAATTTGCTTATCAGGGTTCGACCATTCTACACCACCATATAATCCTTCAGTATTCTGGCGGAAGATTACAACATCCACTTCAGGCTCTTCAATATCGTCACCTTGACCTCTTCTAACAAAGTTAAGTGGGTTTCCCTTATATGAATGACATGGGCGCATACATATATCTAGGTTAAAATGCTGACGTAGTCCAACTATGGGTGATGAATAAACCAAACCTTTTTCTTTAAGGCTGTCTGAAAGTTCCTCAAAAGCCGCATCTTTAGGCTTTGAAGTAATTGCTCCAAAAAGGGCAATTTTGTGTTTTTCAATTAAATCGATTGTCCTTTGTGGAAGCGGATTACCTTCTTCTTTCCAAAATTCCCAACCTATATCGCCTTCTACATAATCAGCCTCAAAACCAGCTGCATCCAGTACGCGAATTGTTTCTTCTAAAACTGCTCTACCAATGCCGTCACCCGGCATGGAAACTATAGTTCTTTTTGCCATTCTCTATTAATTTTAAGTTCAAAAAATATTACTACAAATATAATATTGTGGTGAAATCCACAAGTTTTTTTTAAGTAGAATTTTCACCTTTTTGCTTACTTAATAGTAGTTTATCTGGATTCTAAATAATATCATGTGGTAAATTATTTATAAGGCTATATCTAGCGGAAAAATTCTTACCTTTCAGCTCTTATTTCATTAAAGAATTATGGTAAAAGAAAAGCGTACACCATCTTTATTTCAGGCTTTAATTCCCATAGTAATATTGATAATATTATTGAGTTTTAACGTAATGTTATTTGAAGATACTCTTGAAGGTGCTAATCAGGTAGTATTGATGCTAGTTGCAGGATTGGTTGGCTTAATTGGTTATAGGATAGGGTTTCGCTGGACAGAAATGCGCGCACAAATTGTAAAAACCATAAGTTCAGCATTACCAGCAATACTAATTTTACTTTTAATTGGAGCCCTTTCTGGAACCTGGCTCATAAGTGGTGTAGTACCTGCATTAATATATTATGGTCTCAGTTTTTTAAGTCCAGTAATATTCTTATTTGCAGCTGTGATAATTAGTAGTATAGTTTCATTGGCAACCGGTAGTTCATGGTCGACTATTGCTACCATTGGTGTTGCTTTAATTGGAATTGGAAATGCTATGGTGTTTAATGAGGCTATGGTTGCCGGGGCTATTGTTTCAGGCGCTTATTTCGGTGATAAAATGTCACCACTCTCAGATACAACCAATTTGGCACCAGCAGTGGCTGGAACCGATCTTTTTACCCATATAAAATATATGACATATACAACAGTACCCTCCATGTCTATTACCCTAATTCTGTTTTTAATAATTGGTCTGAATCATGATACTACTTCTTTTCTAAGTCAGGGTAATGAGGTTCAGAACGCCATATCTTCAACTTTCAATATTACGCCATGGTTATTTCTGGTACCCATAATATTATTTATTATTATTATGTTAAAGGTACCACCATTGCCTGCTCTAGCAGTTGGTGTACTTTTAGGAGGAGTATTTGCAGTTATTTTTCAGCCCCAGATAATAGATGGTTTAGTAAATAATGGAGGCAATTATTTTCGCGACTCATATATTATAGTATTGAAAACAATATATGGTTCCACATCAATTGATACCGGTGATTCTAAAATGAATGAATTATTTACTACAGGAGGTATGTCGGGTATGCTTCCCACAATTTGGCTTATCCTCTCTGCAATGTTTTTTGGAGGAATGATGGAAGCCACAGGAATGCTTAAAAAGATAACTGTTTCTGTTTTGAAACTTGTAAAAAGCGACTCCTCCTTAATAGCATCAACAGCAATGAGTTGTGTATTCTTTAATATTACTGCTTCTGATCAATATATGTCAATTGTTGTCCCGGGAGAGATGTATAAAGATGCATATAACGACAGAGGCCTTAAACCGGAAGTGTTGAGTAGAACACTGGAAGATTCGGGAACAGTAACTTCTGTGCTAATTCCATGGAATACTGGTGGTGCAACACAAGCCAGAGTTCTTGGGGTACCCACTGTTGAATATCTTCCTTTCGCTTTTTTTAATCTTATAAGCCCAATAATGACTGTTTTATTCGCCTATCTGAAAATTAAAATTCGTAAATTCAAAACAAAAGAAAATTAGAATTCTGCATACACAATATTTATGAAACATTCTGAAATTAAAGCAATTATATGGGACTGGAACGGGACATTACTAAATGATGTTGATATTTGTGTTGAATGCATGAATCAACTTTTGCACAAGAGGAATATTAAACCACTGACAAAGGAAAAATATTTGGAGATATTCACATTTCCTGTAAAGGAATATTATGAAAATGCAGGATTTGATTTTAGTAAAGAAAAATTTGAAGTACCTGCTTTGCAATTCATCGATTTATATCATAAAAATCTTAAAAATGCCAAATTGCATACAGAAGTTATTGAGATATTGAAGTATACAAAATCAAAAGGTATTGAACAATATGTATTGTCTGCTATGCAACATGATAGTTTGATCAAGTCGTTGAATGATAGTGGAATATATAAATATTTTAAGCATATTAACGGTATAGATAATCATTATGCGCACTCTAAAGTTGAAATTGGATTAGAGTTAATAAAGAAAATACCTTTTGATAAGGAAGAAATAATAATGGTTGGAGATACGCTACATGATGAAAGCGTGGCAAAGGAATTAGGAGTAAAATGCGTATTAATTGCTAAAGGACATCAATCTAAAGAAAGATTAAATGTGAATGGGAGTAAAATTTTAGATGAATTAGGCGATCTTAAATTATATTTCTGATTTATTGTTTTCCCTATTGATTATCTTTTTTAAAATCTTCTTCATTAAGAGGGTTTCCATTTTCATCAAAATATTCCCAATTTCCCACTTGTCGTCCATCTTTATACTTACCTTTTATCTGTATTTTACCATTGGGGTGATATAAAGTAAAATCGCCATCCAAATTATCATTCACATATATGCCTTCTGTCATAATTTCTCCTTCGGGGAAATATTTTCTGTATGGACCTTGTTTTATACCTTTCACATACTCAATTTTTTCGGCTACATTACCAGTTTTTGGATAATAGGTTTTTGTGGTTCCGTTAAGAACTCCTTTTCGATACGTTTCTGACGACAATAATTCACCATCTACATCACTATAAAAGAGCCAAATACTGTCTCGTTTTTGCTTAATGTATTTGCCTTCTGCCATGGGCAGATTATTCTCGTGGTAGGTTTTGGTTCTTGCTACAATTCCGTCGGATGAAAATACAGTTACAGCTTTAAGGTTACCCGATTCATAATAGTATTTAAATTCCCCAATAGGATGATTATTTTTAAATTTTCCTTCATATCTTGGAACACCATTGGAATATGTTTTGGTCCATATGCCCTGTTTTTGACCATTTGCATCAGTTTGATTGATGTTTTGAGATATAACTGCAGAAGGCCATATAATTATCACGAATACTAATAAACCTAATATTTGTTTCATATTATTTGTTTTGGTGTTTGCAAAAATACAGCATTATTTCATTTTAGTAAAAACTAAAAATAATGTATTAATATTGCATTTTTCTTACATAATTAATAATATTTATTTTGAACGAGTATTCATCAAAATTATTGGAAAATGTGGTTAATGAATTGTCGCGTTTACCAGGAATAGGCAAAAAAACAGCACTTCGACTTGCTCTTCATATTTTGCGAGAGGAGAAATCATATGCTAATAACCTAGGGAACTCAATAATTAAAATGCGTGAGGATATTATTTTTTGTGAAAAGTGTAATAACATTTCCGATGATATATTATGTGGTATTTGCTCAAACCACAAAAGAGATGAAAATTTAATATGTGTTGTGGAAAATACTCAGGATGTCATTGCCATAGAAAATACATCTCAATTTAATGGTTTATACCATGTATTGGGTGGTATTATAAGTCCTGTTGAAGGTATTGGCCCCAATGATTTATCTATAGCTTCATTAATTAAACGAATTAATGAGGAAAAAACAAATGAAATTATACTTGCTTTGCCATCTACAGTAGAGGGTGATACAACGGCTTATTACCTTTATAAGTTACTGAAAGACTTTGAAATAGATATAACAACTATTGCAAAAGGAATATCAATAGGAGAGGAGTTGGAGTATGCTGATGAGATAACCTTAGGTAGAAGCATTATAAATAGACATCCGTTTGGAAAATAACAATAAAAAAGTAATTTTATTCAAAATAGATTTTTAAATTTGTAGTCATAAAACTGTTTGTTTGAAAGCAAAGAACTTGACATATTATTTCAGAAAAGCATTAATGGCATTTATGACATTAGCTTTCTTTTATTTGGTTATAGGTGACCTTGTCATCATCCACCAAAAAAAGATTTGGAAACTAGATGTATATGCAGGTCAACCATTATTGAAGCCCAATAAGTCAGACAAAGAGAAGTTCCTTAATTTAAAAGGAAAAACTGCCAATCAAATAAATGAACTGATAACGTTCGTTTCCGCTATAAGCGATTTTAACAATTCTCTGGAATGCCAGATTTTTGTTGACTATTTACCCGTCGTCACTCCTGCACAAGTATTGTTGGAAATAACAGTTTCTTCCAACTTATTGAGAGGCCCTCCCTCAGTAGTTTGTTAAAAATTACAATTACAAATTACAAATTACATTTTACATTTTATTACAATTATTATCAATAAGGACAGAAATATGTATTGCTGTACCTTATAATGATAATGTTAGGTTCTGTTAAGAACGATATATTTAATTATGAATAATTGATATTCAGGCAATTATATATTTTTTTACGTATAAAACTAAAAATATGAATAAAACAATTACATTGATTCTGATAGTTTTGGTATCAGCATTTTCATTCTCTGCTTCAGCACAGAATAGAGAAATTATCGAGGATAGCCTAGATATGACCCCGGGTTATGCAAATGATATTTTTTATAGTATGACCGATGGTGAAGTTGCCAGCGTTGCAAGAGCAGGCTGGGATCTGGGCTTTTATACAAATGCCTTCAGTGCAGGTATTATTATTAATGAGGGAAATGGTGTTCAACTTTTCTCTTATCCTAATAGTGATACCAGTGGATGGGCATCATTTGATACTACTGGTATGATGAGCTGGCAATCTTTGTCTAATAGTAATGAATATTGGGAAGATGGCGCTTTTAACCGCACATCAACAGGTCACCCTGATTATGGTTGGGGAGTTTATAATATGGTTACTCATGGGCTAACAGGCGATTCACTTTATCTTATCAATATTCCAAATGTTGGATATAAAAAGTTATGGATAGTAGATAAAGTATCCGTTGATAACATTTATCATCTAAGATTTGCTGATATTAATGGTGATAACGAAGAAAATGTGGAACTTGATATAAAACCATTCACATCTAAAAATTTCGCCTATTACTCAATGGCAAACAATGAGTTAATAGATAGAGAGCCAAGTGATGCATGGGATATTCTTTTTACAAAGTATATCGACATAACTTATGACAACGAAGGAAATCCTGCAGAATATTTAGTAACAGGTGTAACAAGTAATATTAATACTGCAGCAAGTAAATTTACTGAGGTATCTCAGGATTTTGATGACTGGACAGCAAAACCAATGGATTCATTGAAGAACACTATCGGATACGATTGGAAGTATTTTGACATGGGTACCTTCCAGTGGACAGTTGATGATTCTACAGTATTTTTTGTAATGGGTAATAGTGGGGATGTATTTAAACTCGTTTTTACTGAATGGCAAGGTTCCACTACCGGAAAATTCTCTTTTTATAAAGAAATGGTAAGTGCTACATCCATAAGCGATATTGCTTCAGTTAATGAAAATATTACGGTTTATCCAAATCCTGCAAATGATGTTGTAAATATAAGAATGGAGGAGTCTTTAAATGGAGATTTAGCAATTTTCGATATCACTGGAAAACTTGTTTATACTGAATCACTATTGAACTCTACCATTGTGAGTGTTGATGTATCTGCTTTTGATAAAGGTTTGTATTTCATAACTTTAACTGGTGATAATAAAAAAGAAAGCGCCAAGTTTATCATAAATTAATATGTTAAAATTACAAAGATTATTGTTAGTAGTATTTCTGTGGTTCCTGTCAGTTTTGGCAGGAGCACAGGAATGCCGCTTACAATTCTTAGACAAAATCAATAATGACCCTATAGCTTATGCAAATGTATTGGTTACTTCTCTCGATGGAAAAACTAATGCTGGATATGTGTCTGATATTAATGGAAATGTAAAATTTAATATCAAAGAAAAATCAAAAGTCCATATAACCTATGTGGGATTTAAAGACATTATTGATACTATTTCTCCAGGAGTTAACAAAACGCTGTATTTAGAATCTATTTCCTATAATGTAAATGAGGTTGTAGTAACCGGGCAATATGTTGCTTCAAGGCAAGATAAGTCGATTTATAAAGTAAAGGTGCTTAATTCACAGGATATCTCGCAGCGTGCAGCTGTTAATATTAAAGATATGTTGTCAACAGAGTTAAATATCAGAACAACTCATGATAATGCCCTGGGTTCTTCAATTAAAATGCAGGGTTTGGGTGGAGAGCATATTAAACTATTGATTGATGGAGTGCCTGTAATTGGAAGAGAAAATGGAAATATAGATCTAGATCAGATAAACCTCCAGAATGTTGACCATATAGAAGTTATTAACGGTCCTATGAGTGTGGTTTATGGTAGTAATGCACTGGCTGGAGTAATAAATATAATCACAAAAGAACCCGATCGTTTAGCTACTACTTCTTATTTGAAAACCTATGTGGAGTCGGTAGGAATGTATAATGTGGATGCCGGCTTCTCCAAGCGTGTAAAAAAGAATTCTGTAAGTTTAAATTTAGGTAGAAACTTTTTTGATGGTTATGGTGGTAGTGATACCGGTAGATCGCTACAATGGATTCCAAAAGAACAATATAATTTGTCGGGCGACTTTAAAAGAAACTGGGGTAATGGAGATATTAAATTTGGTGTTAACTGGTTTAGCCAGGAATTAAGAGATAAAGGAGACCTTTTACCTCCTTACTATGAAACAGCATTCGACAAATATTTCTACACCAAACGATTAGTTGGAAGAATAGATGCTAATCATACATATTCAAAAAAGTCTAGAATAAATGCAACGGCCTCTTATTCAACTTACAGTAAAATAAAAAATACCTATATAAACGATTTGACCGTTCTGGAAAAACAAGCTGTTCCGGGAATGCAGGATACTACACGATTTAATAATATTTTGTTTAGGTCAAGTTATAGTTATGGAAATGAAGACAGTAAACTTAGTTATTTAGTTGGTTTAGACTTGAACCATGAAAGTGGACTTGGTAAAAGAATAAAGGATGACAGACAAGAAATCGGCGATTATGCAGTTTTCCTGAGTTTGAACTATTATCCAATTAGTACACTTAATATACAGCCGGGCCTTAGATTTATGTATAATACTAAGTTCAAAGCTCCACTTGTATATTCATTAAACCTCAAATACGATGCAACAGAACGACTTATTATTAGGGGCTCAGTTGCTAAAGGATACCGGGCACCTTCTCTTAAAGAATTATACCTCGAATTTGTAGATATTAATCATGATATCCATGGAAATGTTAACCTTACAGCCGAGTCCTCAATAAACTCAAATGTAATGGTTCAGTTTAATAGCGCACAGGGAAAGACTTATGAGTGGGGTTTGGAAATGAATCTCTTTAATAATAATATTAAAGACAAAATTGATTTGATTCAAATGTTAGGAAGTGACAAATTATACTCCTATGTAAACGTAAACAAATTTGTTACTCGTGGTGTGGAATTAAATTTTAATAATAGCGTTTATCCATTTTTAAAAGTTAAGTTCGGATTTACATTAACCGGTCAAAACGTACAAGATGAAGGTATTACATCAACAGGCTTTGAGTACTATAACGATTTTAATACGTCTCTTAACTATTGGAATAGAAAATATGATATTAATTTTTCAGTATTCTATAAGTATAATGGCAAATATCCGCAATTGTTTTATTCTGATGTATCAGAAGAAACTTCAGTTGTTATGATGGATTCCTATAATACTCTTGATATTAATGTAAATAAACGTTTCTGGAAAAGAAGATTAAATATTCAGGTTGGAGCAAAAAACTTGTTTGATGTTACAAATATTACACAAACAGGTGGTCAAAGTGGAGGTATCCATAGCGGAGGATCTTCCGTCCCTATTGGATATGGAAGGACGTTTTTTATAAGCCTTCAATTAAACTATAATAAATGAGAAACATATTATATATATTGATTATTTCTATTGCATTATCCTCTTGTTTTAAAGATGATGAAATGGTGCCTAAGCATGATCCGGGTGATGTTATAGTTGATACAATTGAAATGACTGAGTATTACAACTACCAGTTATATTATAATTTACATGATAGTACAGTTGTTTCTTCCAATGAACGTAAGATATTCGATTTGAATTTCGAATGTTTGGATACCTCAACAGTAATAAGATTAAATTCAGCAAATTTTGCATTAATTGCAGAAACCGAATTCAAAACTTTTGATAAAGTAAATGATACCATCGGATTAGAATGGAAGTTCGACAAATCTGATGGAGATGTCGATTCACTTTCCATTAACAACTGGATTAATATTAATGGCACAGATACAACATATAGTGATAAAGTTTGGGTTTTAAATCGTGGGTTAAGTCCTTTGGGTATTTCCCTTGGGCTAAAAAAAATAAAGTTTACAAGATATAGCAATGGTAAGTTTTATTTTTCATATTGTGATATGGATAATTCTAACCTTACCGAGGCTTCTGTCGCAAAAAATCCACTTTACAATTATATCCAGTTTTCTCTTTCAAATGGAGGCGAAGCAATTCAAACAGAGCCTGAGTACGGTAGTTGGGACTTGCTTTTTGCACAGTATACTACTCTCTTATACACTAATGAGGGT
>PKTD01000189.1 GCA_002869315.1 Marinilabiliales bacterium
CTCAATAAGTATTGAGGCTGCTATATATTGATACAGTAGTATTTTATCTTACAATTATTTTGGTTAATTTACCAAATTTTGCATTCACTAATCTAATTATATAGGCTCCTTTTTCAGCAAATGACATATCCAATTGGTATGTATATTTACCATTGATATTTTTCACCCAATTTTCGACAAGTTTTTGACCTAAAACATTGTGTACATTTATCTTAAGGTCTTCATTCATTTCATTTGAATTTAAAGAAATTTCAAATTTATTATTAGCGAACGATTTTACAATCATTTCTGTCTCGTTAATGCTATTGGCATTTATATTAGTGTATAAAACAATATTGACTTTATAGTCTTCTGTTTCACCATAATTTGTTCCAAGACATGCATCATCAGGAACCTCACTATTCCAATTTGTTTTAGCTCTCATCATATGCTCCCCAAGGTTTGCATCATCAGGAATGCTAACAGGTATTGTTTCCGTATAACTTCCACCTCCCTGTCCATCTGCAATAACATAATCGTCAACTAATAGTTCATCTTCTTCAAAAACAAAATTATCATTATAGTCTATCCATACCTTAAGATGCTGGCTTCCGTAAAGGGTAGTAACCGTTAATTGATATGTCTCCTGTTGCTCAAGAATAGCAACCATATCCGAATAATCACCATATCCATTGTCAGAACAACCGGTAATATTTTCAAGATCCCTTAATTTAAAATAATACAATCCATCCCCATCGCTACAGTCGGCTTCTGGCTGACATAAACTATTTGTAATCTCCTTATAAGTTGTGTCGTTTAATAGATCCACATCATCTGTAAGTGAAGTATAAGAAGTAAAGTTATAAGTTTGAAAATTGTATAAATCAGCAGTTTGAACAAATGAATACGTTAAAGATGAGTCCATTCCAAGTGGTCCTGGGACCTGCTCAGTTATTGTTTGATCATTATAGTTATAAGATATATCAAAGTTTGTTTGCTCTGCGTAACCAAAGTTTCTAACAATAACACTAACTTCTTCCTCTGAAGACAAACCACTTCCGGAATTTGGTGTACTGATTTCTATAACTCCAATATCATTGGCATTTAAATGTTGTACTTCTTTCCAGGTAGAATCATTTTCATTAAATTCATCTGTATCCAGATTAGACCAAGCATCAATATGATATAAGTTGCCTTCTAAACTCATATCGGCGGTTTGGCTAAAAGTAAATGATTCTGCCTGCCCAGAGGGGATAGTATTTGTGTAAGTTTCAGTTACTATTGTACCTTCATCTATTCGGTAAGAAAGTGGAAAATTGCTTTGATCATTTTCACCAAAATTTTTAACCGTTACAGTAATTTGTTCATCATTTGTTAACTGACCATTTTCTGGTTCTGAAATTCCAATTACCCCAATGTCGTTAGCATAATCAGAGGCAATTTGGAAAACTCCCACAACATCAGTTCTTTGACCGTTATTAAAATACTCAGCAATATGCCAGAAAGTTTTTCCATTGGCAGGATCAAGTGAAAGTTGCACATAATCAGCAAGCCTGAGTGACGGATTATTACTATTGCTGGCTGCGATTAATGATTCATCAACAGTCATCTGACCCAATGGGTCAGAAGCATATCTCCCTGTATAAAAAATTGAAATATTTTCTGTTTCACTACAACTGGTATAACCCATCCCTATATTTCCCTGTATATCCATTACCATACTTCCAGAAAAAACATGCTTATCATCATAAGGTGATATATAAGTACCTTCCTGATATATATACCATGGGTCTAAGTCGCTATCCTGACGTAATTCATACCAACGTATACCTGCTAATTCATCTGATGAGCCATCAGTATCGACTACGAAATTAAATAGGGCTGAATTATATGAGTCAAATCGTCTGTATTGTGCCTGGTTCATTATTGTTGCCTGTAAAACATCCTGATCAGGCCCTGATGGTTGTGGTACATTGGAAAAAGACCCACCATCAAAGACAGATATAAATGGTGTAGTTGGAATTTCAAGTGGATCAGAAATTGTAGAGTTGGAAACATCTGACCAGTCAACATCAACTGTCCACATCTTGATATGATCTGTAGAAACACCGCTCCATGCGTCATCTTGAAGATATACAACAGTTGCACCTCC
>PKTD01000201.1 GCA_002869315.1 Marinilabiliales bacterium
CGCATTTGTTTCTTTCGAAAATGAAGATTTTACCGGACCAGTTCAATACAAATATATTACAGATTTTTCCTTTAATGAAAGTGATTTTACACCTGAATTGAAAGAATATACTTTTTGTGGAAATCTGGTTGGAACCGAAGAAAAATTAATTTCCAATATTTCAATTTCCCAAAACTCACCCAACCCCTTCCATAACCAAACCACATTTAATATAAACCTAACTAATAATTCCGATGTGATAATGGAAGTTTATTCGGTTGATGGAAAACTCGTTACTTCAAATAATTATGACAATCTGCCTTCCGGCAAAAACCAAATTATTTTTAAAACAAATGGCTTGAAATCAGGAATTTATTTATACACTTTTGATATTAACGGAGAAAAAACAAGTGGTAAAATGATAATTAAATAATTTTTTTAACACTATAAAAAAAGGCTGAATGCATAAAAACATTCAGCCTTTTCTATTTATAGATATATTTATTCTACTTCACGAAAACGAAATATTCCCATGGTTTTAAGTCAAATTTTGTACCTGAATTTAAGTTGGCACTTTCATTAGTAAAGTAGTTATTAAACTCACCGTTTACCAAATCACCTTCTATGGTAAATTCCTGTGGCTCTGCGCTTAAATTAGCAATCACAACAACCTGGTTTCCATCCTTTTCTCTTGAATAAGCAGCAATATTTTCATTTTGATTTGGAGAAATCTGTAGCATCATACCACCAGCATTCCCACTTAACAATGCTTTATTAACTTTCTTAAGTGAATTAAGTTTTGTATAAAAATCAGCATATTTAATATCCGACCAGTTAATGGTATCTTTTTCAAAAAATTCGAGTCTTTTGTCAAGGCCTGCTTCCTGTCCTGAATAAATTAGTGGCATACCGGGAACCGTCCAAGCAATAACAGCGAAGGCTTCAGCACCATCACCCATGCGCTCTTCAATAGTTCCATTCCAGGAATTTTCGTCATGGTTAGTTATGAAATTCATACGGTACATATCTTCCGGAAAAGTAGTACCTGACCAAAGTATATAATCCCACAAATCTTTGGCTTTCTTTTCTCCCTTATATATTCCGTTTAATAAATGATGTAGTTTCCAGGCATAGTTCATATCAAAAGCCTTCTGCATTAAAGCAGTATTATCTTCGTCTTCAGCAAGCATAAAAACAGGTTTTATTTGCTCCATCTCCGCTCTAGCATCTTCCCAAAAATCAACAGGAACCATTCCTGCAACATCACAACGATATCCATCAATATCGGTTTCTTTTAACCAATAATTAAGAGCGTCTTTCATGGCTGCTCTCATATCTGGATTATTATAATCGAATGAAATAACATCTGTCCAGTCGAAAGGAGAAACAAATTTTCCACTACTATCTTTTTCATAATAATCGATATGCTCCTCAACCCATATATTATCCCATGCTGAATGATTTGCTACCCAGTCGATTATAACTTTCATTCCCAACTTATGAGCTTCATTTACCATTTCTTTGAAATCTTCCAGATTACCAAACTCAGGATTTACTGCTTTATAATCTTTTACGGCATAATAACTACCCAATGATCCTTTGCGGTTTAACTCTCCTACCGGATGAATTGGCATTATCCATAATATATCAACTCCCATTTTCTTCAATCTGGGCAAATGTTTCGTGAATGCATCGAAAGTACCCTCTTCGGTATACTGCCTGATGTTTACTTCATAAATATTTGCATTTCTGCTCCAATCGTAATGTGATGTAATTGTCATTTTATCTTTAGTATTATTTTCATTTTTTTCAGCCTGCTGTCCACAGGAAACCATCATAATCGCTATGCTCAATACGAGCAGCGAAAATAAATTTTTATTCATATTAATCATCGTTTTATATTTTTTATTATTTATAGTGTATGTTTTACTTTTTCAACTGGCCTTCAATCTTGATTTTCAAATCATTATTACTAAAATAAATTTTTGCAGAAAAAATATCATTATCCTTTTTGAATTTAATTTTTTTAGTGGAATCATCAACTATTACCTTTGCCAATATACTTTTCCCAGAACTTTCAAATCCAATTATTTCAAATTTGATTTCTCTCTTTTCGGGCATTCCTTCATATTTATTTCCATCAGTTTTAATAGTGAAATTTATGCTATCATCAGTAGCATTAGTATTAAAGATCAAATTGGTATAGTTATTATTCTCAAAATTGCCGAAGGTTTTTCCATCATCTTCATAAACACTTTGGGTATAAGGCTTGTTTTCATCCAGATAGTATTTTACAATCAAATAATCTGTACTATAGTTATCTGTTGAGTTAACGGCCTCTGCCATTGTAATAAATGAACCCGATTTCACAAAAATTGGAATATTTTCAAGTTTAACTTTTTGCTTTATCCACTGTCCCCCCTCGAATTTTCTATTTGTATGAAAGTCGTACCATACACTTCCTTTAGGAAGATATAAATCCACGCTATCAATACCTTTTTCTACTATCGGAACTACCAGTAAATTCTCACCTAGCATATATTCCCAATGGGCATTATAAGCCTCACTATCATCAGGGAACTCCAAAAACACTGGTCTCACTATTGGATAAGCATTAATATGTGCTTCTGCTGTTAAATTATATATATAGGGAAGCAATGAATAGCGCATTTTCATATAGTTTCTAACTATTCTTTGGGTGGTATCATTAAAATAAACAACCTCACTGGGAATGCCAGAACCATGAGGACGAAGTATTGGTGAGAAGCAGGCCATTTGCAGCCATCTGGTATAAAGTTCTTCATCTTTAGTGCCTTGAGCAAAACCACCGGCATCGGAATGGATAAATGGAAGTCCACTCAAACTCATGTTTAGCATAAGAGGTATTTGCGCTTTCAATCCACCCCAACTACGGGCAACATCACCTGTCCAGGGATAAATAGAATATCTCTGAGACCCCGCAAAACCTGCTCTGTTTAAGTTAAACAAACGGCTATTGGGGTAATATTTTCTATAGTTTTCAAATAACATTTTATGCCAATAATGCCCGTAAATATTATGCACCTCATCGGCCATGCCATTTATGTGAATTTGGTCGGAAGGATGGTTTTCAGGTTCTCCCAGGTCGCCCCACCATCCTGCAATGCCTTTCTCAATTTGTTTTTGATATTGTTTCCAAAACCATTTCTGGGCAGTAGGTTTAAATATGTCGATTAATGCCCCATCACCAAAATAAAATTCTTTATTCACATAGGAATTCCCCAAACTATCGGTAGCTAGTATTCTTAAACTATCGGCAATTCTAAAATTTTCCAATGAATCCAGTATATATGGCTCAGTAATAAGCACTGTTTTTACTCCTTTATTTTTGAATTGAGATATCATTTTTTCCGGATCCGGCCAATTTGGCTTATACCATTTAAGCCTTCCCATAGTTCCTAAAATACTATCGCCGAACCAGTAAAAATCCAAGATAACTGCGTCTATTGGAAAGTCTTTTTTCTGCATTAGGCTAACTATAGAATCTGTCTCATATTGAGTACGATAAGCCATACGGCTTTGCAAATTTCCCAAAGCCCATAAAGGAGGTAGAGGCTGAGTTCCGGTAAGTTCTCCATAATTCTGTAGAACTTCTTTATAATCATCACCAGCAACCACAAAATATTTCATTAATCCACCAATGGCTCCCCATTCAAGTATTCCCTTTTCCGTTTCTCCAATATCGGCATAGCCTTTTTGAGGATTGTCGAAAAGCAATAAATATTTTTTTGAGGAGAAAATTAATGGGATACTATAATTTATGTTTCTCGCACCAAATTCATAACCATATTTAGGCCGGTTATAAAGTTTATAGCGTGCGCCTACAAGGTTAAAAGAATTTGCTCTTTCTCCTAAGCCAAACAATTTCTCATTCTCATCATATCTAAATCTGAGCCCGTTATTATCTTCCCTCTTAAAATATCCTTTTTCCTCTTGGATGAGTTTGTTATTTTTATATTCAAAGCTCAGATAAAAAGGGTCCTTATTTGCAATTACTATGAGTTCATTTATACTAAATATCAATTGACTATCAGTATTAGCAAGTTCCGTATAATCAACATTTGGTTTCAAAATTACCGCATCAGATTTAACTTCTGTTTCTATACTATTTGGAAAATGCCGAACTTCAACTATCTTTTCTGAATATGGAACAATTTCAACTAATCCCTTATCAGTAAGTATTTTTAGTTGATTTCCATTTTTAAAATGGGAAATATATTTTCTTTTATCAAAAAGATAAGGAGCCTGCTCTTTTTCAGGAATTATATAACCGTTAACAGGAATAAATATATCTTCATTGTTTTCAGTTTTACCTACCAAACCACCATTTTCACTTCTAAAAACAAAAGCCAGCATATTTGGTATTTCATCATCTCTTAAACCATAGAAGTCGCTAATCACAAATGATATACTATGAATACCTTTTCCTTCTCTTTTCATTTTAACTCTGGCATCAGCTTCTCCCCAATTCCCAATTACATGTTTCCAGTCGCCACCATCAATACTTCTGTCGGTAATAACTCCCGTATGTATATATACATCTCCTTCATAATCTTTTAGCGCAGTATTTCCCTTCTGAGAATCGAAGTATAAGGTAATTTTATCTTCCGGATTGGGATTCGATGGTTCCAGCCATGCAATTTGAGCATCTGAGTTAAAACTCAGAAGTATTATAATACCTAAATATAAAAACCTCATAGTCATAATTTTATAAAATATTCATCGAATCTTACTTATGTAACTCAAAAATAGCTGGTGATTTTGCCTCTACCTTAAAGCCTTCAAGTTTATCAAGGTAGCTGCGATCTAATACGCTTTTAGCAGATTTATATTTTGAAGTAATTTCTTCAAATCTTCCAAAATCAACAAACTGATCTTCTTTTGAGTTGTTAATAATCACCATTACACATTCATCGTTCAACTCTCTGAAATAAACATAAACCCCATCTTCAGGAATAAAATGAGTAGTTAAACCATTTTGCACCGTTTTGTTGGATTTTCTCCAGTTCATCAACTTCTTAATAAAATTGAAAGCTTCATTTTGTTCCTTAGTTCTCCCCTGACTTGAAAAAGCATTAATAGAATCTCCTTCCCAGCCACCTGGAAAATCCTCTCTTATAAAACCATGTCCCTGATGCTCATAACCCGTCATTAAAATTTCAGTACCATAATAAAGTTGAGGAATTCCCCTCATGGTAAACAGCATACTCATTGCCATTTTAAACTTGTTCATATCCTCACCAAGTTTTGTATACAGCCTGTCACCATCATGGTTATCAGCAAATAAAACCAATTTATTTGGATCGCTATAAACATAATCCTGACTAAGGATTTCATACATTTTTGTAATACCTGTCGACCATCCCTCCTCTTCATTTAATGAATTTGTTATTGCATACATCAAGGGAAAGTCGAATACATTAGTAAGATGCGAATGATAACCATCCTGATTATTATCATTTTCCAGCCAATAAGCAACCGCTTGGGGATACGAAAGCCATACCTCTCCAACTACATTATAGTTTGGATATTCAATTAATAATGTTTCCATCCAGGTAGCCATGAAGTCTTTAAATGGGTATGGATAAGTATCCTGTCGAATACCATCTAGATCCAAATATTCAATCCACCATATTGAATTTTGAATGAGATAATTAGCCATTAAAGGGTTGTTTTGATTTAAGTCTGCCATAGTCTTATCAAACCATCCTTTCACCATTTTATTATAGTCATATTCAGAGGCATTGGGATCGTTAACGGTTCCTCCTCTGTAATTACTGCGTGTAAACTCGGGCCATTCATTATACCAATCCTGGCTTGGCAAATCATCTTTCCAGAAATAATTAGTTCCCAAATGATTAAATACCATGTCCTGAATTATTTTAATACCTTTTTCATGTGCTGTGGTCACCAGGTTCTTATAATCTTCGTTGGTACCAAATCTTGGATCAACTTTATATAAGTCCGTCATGGCATAACCATGATATGAATATGTCGGCATATTATTTTCCAATAATGGGTTTATCCATATGGCAGTAACACCCATATCTTTCAAATAATCCAGATTATTCTGAATTCCCTGTATATCTCCACCATGCCTACCGTTTGGATTAGATCTATCAGCCTTTTCAAGCATTCCGGGCATATCGTCATTTTCAGGATTTCCGTTTGCAAAACGGTCAGGCATTAATAAATATATATTATCCGAATTATCGAAACCTGTATATGAATTAGCATCTTTCGTTCTTTGCTTCAACTCATAAGTATAAGAAGCGCGAGTTTTTTTGCCTTTTCTGAAATCTATATTAAACTTTCCTGCTTTAGCATCTTTATCAATTAACAAATCCAAAAAAATATAATTAGGACTTTCCACTAAAATTGTCCTTTCTATTTTTACTCCCGGATAATCGATTACCGGCCTGCTTAGAGAAATGTTCTCGCCATAAACCATCAATTGCAATTTTGATGAATTCATTCCTGACCACCAGAAAGGAGGATCAATTCTTTCAATATTAACCTTTTGTGCAGATGATGATAATGCAGTTATTAGAAACAAACTAACAATAATAATTCTAAAGCCTTTCATATTTTTATAATTGTATTTCTTCAAAAATACTGCTTTTTAGCATAATTCTCTCTTATTTGATATGGTATTAAGGCTCAATACAAATGAAAAATTAATTTTCAGGCACGAACATCTATTGCAAACGATTGATAAGGATGTTGTGAGATAATTTAGATCTATCTTCTCTTTTGAGGTAGTAACCACATTTAAAACTGTAATATTCAGGAATTTTTTGAGGTATATTTGCTACACAAAATTTGCATGATGAAAGACACATTATACTCTCTTTGGAATGAACTATACCCTGCTGATACGCAAAGTTTATTAGATAATTTTATAGATGAAATAAATCCTAGTCAGGAGGAAATAAGCGATCCTCTTTGGTATCGCGATGCCATCGTTTACGCACTATATGTTGATTTGTTTAATAATGATTTTAATGGCCTAATTGAGAAACTTGACTATCTGAAGGATTTGGGCGTTAATGTGTTGTGGTTACTACCAATACTAGATTCTCCCATGAGAGATGCCGGATTCGACATTAAGAAATATGATCGTATACGTCCTGAATTACTTGGCCTCTCTGAGGATTCAAGTCAGGAAGAGCAGGAAAAAGTTTTTGGGAATTTTCTTAAAGAAGCCCACAAAAGAGGAATAAGAGTAATTTTTGATATAGCCATTAACCACTGTTCAGATCAGCATCCATGGTTTTTGGAGGCTAAGAAATCAACTGAAAATCCTTATCGTGATTATTTTATCTGGTCGAAAGATACTTCCCTTTATGGAGACAGCCGATTACTTTTCAAAGGTATAGAAGATAGCAACTGGGAAAAGGCTGATGATGAATGGTACTATTTTCACAGGTTTTTCAGTTTCCAACCCGACCTGAATTACCGTAACCCCAGAGTGTTAATTGCCATGGCCAAAAATTTGCTTTACTGGCAAAAGATGGGTGTGGATGGTTTTCGTGCCGATGCTATTCCATATTTGTGGAAAGAAGAAGGAACCGACTGTGAAAACCTCCCCTTAACTCATACTATAGTAAAATTCTTTAGAGCAATTTTAGACTATTCAAAACCAGGTAGCTTTATGCTTGCTGAGGCATGCCAAAAGCCACATGAGGTGGTAAAATATATGGGTAATGGTGACGAATGTCATGCAGCCTACCACTTTCCATTAATGCCAATGATGTTCAAAGCCATTGCAATGGAAAACAAACAACCCATTGTGCACACTTTGAGTAAGGAAGTTACTCCGGAAATTCCGGAATTGGGACAATGGATGTCCTTTCTCAGGGTTCATGACGAACTGAGTTTGGAATTGGTATATGTTTCGGAAGAGGACAGAAAATATATACATGAAAATTACTGTCATAATCCTAAATGGAATTTCCGTGTAGGAGAAGGTATTTCTGCAAGACTTTCAGAATTAATGCAAAGAGATGAAAATAAAATTGCCCTTGCTTACTCTCTGATGCTTACATTAACTGGAACACCAGTAGTTTACTATGGTGATGAGTTTGGAAAACTTAATGATGAGAAATTCTATCATGAACAAATAAAACTTACGGGAAAAGATGATACCCGATTTTTAGTTCGCGGCCGAATCGACTGGCAAAAAGTAGAAGAAGAACTTAAAGACGAAAGTAGTTTCCATTTCAAAGTTAAAACTCTTATAAGCCAAATGCTTAATGAGCGTAAAGAACTAACTGCAATGGGAAGAGGAACTACTGAATTTATTGATTTGAATGATGATAGAATTCTAGCCTACCAAAGAGCCTATAATGAGGATAATATATTTGTTATCAATAATTTATCTAATTCTCAAATATCCGTAAAAAATCCATTCCCTGATAAAAATATGGCAGTAATAATGCCCAATGGTTTTGTATTTGACGAAGCCTCTGAAGAGTTTATTTTTAATGCTCATGGCTTTGTATGGTTGAGAGTTATTTAACCTAAATTAAAACATATATTTGATTAACTTAGCATAATTTCAAAAATTGTTTTTTAATGCTAAGGTTAAAGTACATTTCTGTTTTTATTATTCTGGTTCTGATTTTTGTTTCCTGTTGTAAAAACAAGAATCCTGAAATCATAATGAAAACAGACTATGGAAATATAGTGATAGAATTATACGCCAAAAAAGCCCCTGTTACAGTTGCAAATTTTTTAAGGTATATTGATGAAAAACGTATGCAAGATGCAACATTTTACCGCACAGTAACAATGAAAAACCAGCCTGAAAATGATATTAAAATTGAAGTTATTCAGGGTGGTCTTTATGAAGATGAACATCCAGATATGTTAGCTCCAATAACTCATGAAACGACTGAATTTACAGGAATTATGCATAAAGATGGTGTAATATCTATGGCACGCAATGGCCCGGGAACAGCAACTTCAGAATTTTTTATTTGCATTGGTGATCAGCCTGCACTGGATTATGGAGGAATGCGCAATCCTGATGGACAAGGTTTTGCAGCATTCGGTAAAGTTATTGAAGGAATGGATGTAGTTAAGAAAATTCAACAGCTAAAAGCAGAGGAGCAATACTTAAATCCAAGAGTTAAAATTCTTGAAATTTCGAGAAAATTATCACGCAAATAATAAACCACATCAAGCGGTTTCTAATTATATTGTGTCTTTTACTCACTTAACTTTTAAATAACAAATAAAAATCCTATTTTTGAATTGAAAATTATTCAAATTAAATGCGTTGATATACTTACAAATTGTTTATTCCCTAATATTAAATGTGGTAAAATATTTTTGTAATTTGGAATCGATTAAAAACTAAAAACTATGAAAAATCTTATAATTTTATGTTTAATGTTTGTGTCTGTGAACATTTTTGCACAGGATTTTATTATTTTGAAAAATGGCGAAGAAATTGAAGCAAAAGTTCTGGAAATTAATGAACACAATATAGATTATAAAAAGTATTCGAACATTAACGGACCTACCTATCATATTAATAAATCAGAAATATTTATGATTAAATATGAGTCAGGTGATAAAGATATTTTCAATACATCAGGCACTGTGCGTGAAAAAGCACCTGCGAAAACTATTTATAGTAAACCCAATGATTTTGTATATAATCCTAATATAGGTACGCCAAATTGCCAGACCCAAAAAGAAAGAGGAGCAAAGATTTTTGGTAATAGAGCTAATGAAGTATTTTTTAGGCAAGACCTGGTTTACTATGGCTATGATATGACATATGCCAGGCTCAGCAATCCTAAAAAAATGGGTGAGAGTATGATTCTTATTCAAAAGTATTTTAATGACTTTGGACAAGAGTTGGAAAAAAACGTAGGTTATTCAGAATTCAAAAAGTGGATGAGAAAAAGTTCCATGCTTTTAGGAAATTCTGTATTTAGTAACTATTATAAGCGCGATTTCAACAAATTTGTGGAGTATGGTAATTATTGTATTTCTTTCAACGATTTGCAGAAAATAATTGAATCCTACGTTATTCGTGAATCTCAGGGCATCGGAATGGTTATCAATGTTGTAAACTTCAATAAAGACAGAGAATTTTCCATGCAGTATATAACCTTCTTCGATATAAAAACCCGTGAAATATTATATGCTGTATTAACAACCGGAGAGGCCGGTGGTGGAGGTTTTGTAGGTCACTGGGCCAAAGGAGTTGAAGATGGAGTAAGAGCAATTTTTGTTGATGAAGTATTCAAAAGAAAAGTCAGCAATAGCGGAATGTTACCTTCTAAATTGAGACTGTATTAATGGTCATTGGTTATTGGTCATTCTTCGTCAACCGATATAAATTGAAGCTTGGAGTCACCGCTTTGCATGGTTTTATATTAGTATACAAGTTCCATTTTGCAAGTTATGGGTTTTTTCGGTTAACAAAATATTTTATCTATATTATTTAATGTATGGAATAAAGTTGACAAAGGGCTGTAGACTGATTAACAATTATTAACCCCATTTATCCATCCTCAATTGTCAATTATCAATTACTTATCACAACTCCTTTTTAATTTTCTACCTTTGCCACAAATTTTTATATGGCGGAAATATTGAGCATAGAGGAGTTTTTGCTGAAGGCGAAAGACATTCCTGTTATTGATGTCAGGTCACCTGCAGAATTTGAAAACGGGCATATACCCGGAGCATTTAATATTCCCATATTTTCAAATGATGAAAGAGCAATAGTGGGCATTAACTATAAGAATAATGGTAAGGAAAATGCCATTCTAAACGGACTCGAAATTGTTGGACCTAAACTAGCATCTTTTGTTAAAGAAGCCAATAAGATTACGAAGAATAAGAAAATATTAGTCCATTGCTGGAGAGGAGGAATGCGCTCTTCAAGTATGGCATGGCTTTTTAAAACTGCCGGTTACCAAGTGGATATCCTTGAAGGAGGATATAAAAACTATAGAAATTATTCAAGAGGACTATTTGAAAAAATTGACAAACTGCTGGTGTTAGGTGGTTTTACAGGTAGTGGTAAAACAGACATCCTTAAGGAGATGGAAAAACTTGGAGTACAATTCCTTGATTTGGAGGGAATTGCCAATCACAAAGGATCGGCCTTCGGAGCTATAGGTCAGCATCCACAGCCAACAAGTGAACAATTTGAAAATGATCTGGCCAAAAAACTAGATGATTTCGACTTAAAAAAACCAGTATGGGTGGAGGATGAAAGCAGACAAGTGGGCAAGTGTGCAATACCAGATAATCTCTATGCGCATATGCGAAATACGAAACTTATAAAAATTATAGTTCCAAAAGAAATACGCGAAAAACGCCTTGTAAAAGAATACGGTTGTTTCCCTAAAGAGCCTCTTGAAACAAGTATTAAAAATATCGAAAGGCGTTTGGGCGGACTTAGAACAAAGCAGTCGTTGGATGCACTTGCTGAAGGTAACCTTCTGAAAGTTGCGGAAATAACACTTGAATATTATGACAAAGCATATCTCCATGGTAATTCAAAGCGCGACAATAAACTAATTGAATCGCTTGATATTGCTGATGATAATCCGCCGGAAACTGCCAAAGAAATTTTAGACTTTTGCAGTAAATTATCAATTTGTTGATTTTACTTTTTGAAGAAGTTTTACAATAAACTCCACAATATGATTTATTTAGATTACAATGCCACAACACCAATTGCCAAAGAAGTTGTTGCTGAAATGAAACCTTTTCTGGAAGAATACTTTGGAAATCCTTCCAGTCTTCATCAATACGGAGTGAAAACTAAACTTGCCGTAGAAAAAGCCAGAAGCAGGATTGCACAACTAATAAACTGTGATAGTTCAGAAATTATCTTTACTTCTGGGGGCACCGAATCAAATAATTTTGCCATTAAAGGATATGTTTTGGCGAACAAACATCAAGGAAATCATATAATTACCTCATCAATAGAACATCCTGCGGTTTTTGAAGTCTGCGAATACTTATCAAAAAATGGGTTTAGCATAACTTATCTGCCTGTAGATAATTATGGTATGGTAAATCCAGAAGATCTTGAAAAAGCAATAAAGCCATCTACCATCCTTATAAGTATCATGCACGCTAATAATGAGGTTGGAAGTATACAACCCATTGTTGAATTAACTAAAATTGCTAAAAAACACAATATTACTTTCCATACCGACGCCGCTCAATCTTTAGGTAAAACTGAAGTAAACGTAAAAGATTTAGGAGTTGATTTACTGAGTATAGCAGGCCACAAACTTTATGCTCCAAAAGGCATTGGTGCTCTATATATTAAAAACGGTATCAATCTGGAGAAACTTATCCATGGAGCTGATCATGAACAGAATTTACGTGCTGGTACAGAAAATGTTTTAGAAATAGCTGGATTGGGGAAGGCATGCGAAATTGCTGCGAAAAATCTGGGAAAAAATATTGCCCATTACGCCAAAACCCGCGATTACCTTTACGAATTATTGCAAAAAAGCCTTCCTCAAATAAAATTAAATGGGGATCTTCAACATAGCCTTCCAAATACTTTAAGCATTTCATTTCCAAAGGTTGAGGCAAATACTCTTATTTCCAGGCTTGAAAATGTGGCAGCTTCAGCAGGAGCTGCATGTCACTCAGAAAGCATTGATGTTTCAGCAGTTCTGGAAGCCATGAAAGTGCCTATCGATTATGCAATGGGAACCATAAGGTTTTCTACTGGTCGA
>PKTD01000176.1 GCA_002869315.1 Marinilabiliales bacterium
AGAATGCGATGTTATTATAATATTAAAATATAAAAAAGAATGGATAAGTGCCGATTCTAAGGACGAACTCGCCAATAAGATAAAAGATAAACTTTCAGTAATTCCGGGTGTTGATTACGAGTTCACACAACCAATAGAAATGCGATTTAATGAACTTATAACCGGGGTAAGAGCAGATGTTGCCATAAAGATTTTTGGCCAGGACCTTGATATTCTTTACAGCAAAGCCCTTGAAATTCAAAGGCTTATAGGAGATATTGAGGGTGCTGCTGATATTAGTGTAGAAAAAACGGCTGGTTTACCTCAGATGATGGTTAAATATGATAGAAAAAAAGTTGCTAAATATGGACTCAATATTCAGGATTTAAATGATATTATTACTATCGGATTTGCAGGAATGCCTGCAGGAACAGTTTTCGAGGGTGAAAAGCAATTTGATTTAGTAGTAAGATTTGATAAAGATTACAGAAACAATATAGACCGATTGGGAAGCGCAAGTATAAAACTTCCCAATGGTAATCAGGTTCCACTTTCAGAATTTGCAGAAATATCATATACGAAAGGGCCGGCAAAAATATCTCGTGACGATACTAAAAGGAGAATTGTTGTTGGTGTAAATGTAAGAAACCGAGATCTAGAATCTGTAGTTGTTGATATTCAAAAACGTATTAAGGACAATATTAAACTACCAACAGGATATTCCATTGATTATGGCGGCCAGTTTGAAAACCTTAAAACTGCAAGCAAAAGGCTCAAGATAGCCGTTCCCATAGCCTTGCTTTTGATATTTGTTTTACTTTATTTCGCCTTTAGTTCTGTAAAAGAGGCATTACTGATTTACAGTGCGATTCCGCTAGCTTCAGTTGGAGGTGTGATGTTATTATTTATTAGAGGCATGCCCTTTAGTATATCGGCAGGAGTAGGATTTATTGCGCTTTTCGGAATTGCAGTATTAAACGGCATTGTACTGATTGAAGAGTTTAAAGAACTAAAAGCCAAAGGAATAAAAAACATTAACAGAAGAATCCTGCTGGGAACTAAAAATCGTCTTCGTCCGGTTTTATTAACAGCATCAGCGGCTGCACTTGGGTTTTTACCTATGGCCATATCAACCTCTGCTGGTGCTGAAGTACAACGACCTTTGGCAACAGTTGTTGTTGGAGGGTTAATCTCGGCAACTTCTCTTACACTGGTAGTATTACCGGTTTTATATGCCATATTCGACAGACGACCTCGCTCGTATAAAATTAAGGCAAAACATCTTGCAGGTATTGCATTGATACTGCTATTCTTCCCCTTAGGGCTAAAAAGCCAGAATGCTATAAGCCTTGAAGATGCAATAAAAATTGCTAAAGAAAATAATAATGCTCTAATTGCCTCAGGAGCTAGAGTTCAACAGTCGGAACAACTTATAAAAACTGCTTTTGATATTGAAAAAACAGATATTTACTATAATTATGATCAAAATAATATTGCTGATAATTCAGAGCCATTGAATATATTTGGTATTAGTCAAAAACTAGCTTTTCCTACCATATATTCAAAACAAAAGAATGTTCTAAGCCATGAGGCAAAACTTATGGATTATCAATTTAAAATTGATGAAATTGCATTAGAAAAACAAGTATCAATTGCCTATAAAAAAGTAGTTTACTGGAAAATGATAAAAAGCAGATACTATTACCTCGATAGTTTATACCAGCAGTTTTCTTATGCTTCACAAAGGAAATTTGAAGAAGGCGGCGCCAACAGACTCGAATATCTTACAGCAAGCAGCAAACAAGAGGAAATGAGTGTATTATACCGTCAGAGTCGTAAGGAATACGAAATGTCATTATTGCGATTTAACAACTGGCTTCAGGCGGATACTATCTATTCAGTATTAGATAAAACCATAGTGCCAAATATTCCAAAACCAATTAATATAGAAAGCACTCCATCTTTGTTAATGACATCTGAGAAAATTGGGCTAGCAAAATCACAAATAAGTCTGGAAAAGAATAAATTCTTACCCGATCTTCTTGTGGAAGTATTCAGAGGAACAAATAATGCTGCAGGAGCAAAAGTATATAATGGAGTGCAATTTGGGCTAGCAGTTCCCATTGCATTTGGCAACAATAAAGCACAACTAAAAGCTGCAAAAATTCAACTGTCTATCGCTGAATATGAATTTAATAACTTTAAATCTTTACTGGCCGCCAAACAAAAGGAATTATCCCTTGAAATTAAGATGTATAAAGAAGCAATTGACTACTACAATAATTCCGGAAAAAAGTTAATGGAAGAAATTATTGCAAATGCAGAAAAATCCTATAAAAATGGTGAGATAAACTACCTTCAATATATCCAGCTTTTGGATAATGCCATTATGATAGAAGTTAACTATCTAACTAACCTCATAAATTATGATGTTACAATTATCGAAAACAATTATTTAATCAACTAAAAAATTCTGGACATGATAACATATAAACACACTCAATTTGTTCCCTTTATTATGAATAGTTCGAAATATTTCATACTAATAGTATTAATTTCTTTTATAAGTTCTTGTAATACTGAGGATATACAGCAAAATGAAGAAACAAAAACAGACTCAGCTTTAATTGAATTGTCGCAGGAACAAATGGATTTAGCAGAAGCAGAGTTAGATCAGATTAAGAAAGAAGAATTCCCTGAGATTGTAAATTCCAATGGAATTTTTAGTGTACCTCCCGACGGTAAAGCATCCGTTAGTGCCTATTTTGAGGGCTATGTAAAAGATGTAAATATATTAGAAGGACAAAAAGTTGTTAAGGGCCAGGTTTTGTTTACAATTGAAAATCCGGAATACATAAAAATTCAACAAAATTTCCTTGAAACTAAAGCTCAAATCAAGAATCTGGAATCGGCATATAAACGTCAACAAATTCTATATAAAGAGAATATAAGTTCAGAAAAGAATTATCTAATGGCAGAAACAGATTACTTAACTGCCGAAGCAAAGTATCAGTCTTTATATCAACAACTTAAAATGATGCATATAAACCCTGACAACTTGAAAGCTCAAAAAATTCAAACCGTAATAAATGTGATTTCCCCAATAAGTGGCTTTATAACAGATATGAATATTAACAAAGGTGTTTTTATTTCTCCTAGCGATGTTGCAATCTCAATTGTAAATACCAATCATTTACATTTAGAATTATCGGTATATGAGAAGAAACTGCATAACATATGTAAAGGCCAGGAGGTTAGATTCTCATTGCTCGACCAAAAAGAAAAAGAATATAAAGCCAAAATTATTATTGTTGGAAAAAGAATAGACCCAGAAAAAAGAACCATTAATGTACATGCACATCTGGAAAATGACAGCATACTCGATTTATTCACTGTTGGTATGTATATTGATGCAAAAATTTATGTGTCCAACGATAGCCTGCCTGCTCTGCCTAATGAAGCAATTGTTGAATTAGACGGAGTTCCCTATGCACTTATTCTGGATTATTATAATAATGAAACGCGCCAGTATAGTTTTAAAACTGTAAAACTCAAAACAGGAAGAAAAGGCGAATATTTTACAGAAATACTTAATAGCAAGGACTTTAATCCAAATGCACAATTCATGACTAAAGGGGCTTTTAACCTAATCAAAGAATAAGGATAAAGTATTATTTTTCAACATTTACTTTTAGAACTACAATAATTATATTTTTGAAAAAAAAACTAAAAGTATTATGAAAAAGAAGGTTCTTGTTTTAGGATGCGGCTTAGTAGGTATGCCAATGGCAATGGATTTGGCTGCGAATAACGAATATGATGTAAGTGTTGCTGATATTGACAATGATAAACTGCAAAGTATAGCAGATAAAAGTATTAAAACAATAACTGCAGACCTCCTCTCCGAGCAAACCGTAATTGGATTACTTAAAGATTTTGACTTTGCTGTTAATGCCACTCCGGGATTCATGGGCTTCAAAACGCTTGAATACTGCATAAAAAGTAAAACCGATACCATAGACATAGCCTTCTATGCTGAAAACCCTGAGGATTTGCACGAACTAGCCATAAAAAATGATGTTAGAGTTATTTGCGATATAGGAGTAGCCCCTGGCATGAGTAATCTGCTCAGTGGATATGCAGCATCTAAACTTGATACTATTGAGAGTTTAAAAATTTTCGTGGGAGGACTCCCAAAAGTAAGAACTTTACCTTGGGAATATAAGGCAGTTTTTTCCCCTACTGATGTAATTGAGGAATATACAAGAACCGCCCGACTTGTTGAAAATGGCAGTATTGTGGAAAAACCTGCACTTACTGAAATAGAGCATCTTGAATTTGATAAAATTGGAACTTTGGAGGCTTTTAATAGCGATGGCTTACGTTCCCTTTTATGGACAATAAAAGCCAAAAATATGTATGAGAAAACTCTTAGATATCCAGGTTATGCTAATAAAATAAAATTACTTGCAGATAATGGGTTTTTTAGTTCCGATAAAATCAAAACCAAAGACGGTTTAATTTCGCCCTTGGAAATGACATGCAATATTTTATTTGACCAATGGAAACTCCATGATAATGAGACTGATATTACGGTAATGAAAATAATAGCCGAGGGCATGAAAGATGGTGATAAGCTGCGTCATACTTTCGATTTATATGACGAATATGATCCGAACAGTGGTATTCATTCCATGGCAAGAACAACAGGTTATACCGCTACTGTAGCTTTGCGTATGCTTGATAAGAAGTTGTATAAGGAAACTGGAATCTGTTTTCCCGAGTATCTTGGTAAAGATCAGAATATTGTGGATTTCATGCTTAGCGGATTGAAAACAAGAAATATTATTTACAAACACCAAATTGAGATTCTTTAATATCCAGTTTATCAGAAAATTTATCTTTACAAAATATTATCTAAAAAACTAGTAACACTTTAATTTACATGAGTGAAAAAGTAAAAAAATTTGGTTACTTCGCCGGAGTTTTTACTCCATCGATACTTACAATACTTGGCGTAATAATGTATATGCGTTTGGGTTGGGTAACAGGTGTTGCCGGTCTCTGGGGAACACTTGCTATTATTTTTCTTGCTCATACAATTTCTGTTACAACAGGCTTAAGTATTTCATAAATAGCAACAGATAAAAAAATAGAAGCTGGTGGAATTTACTATTTACTTTCAAGGTCCTTAGGTCTTCCTATGGGTGGATCTATAGGTATAACACTTTTTATTGGTACAGCACTTTCCATAGCTCTTTATATAGTGGGTTTTACAGAGAACTTCCTTTCAATTACTTACATACAAGAACTTACAGGAATAACTGAAATGAGTTTGAATGATGTAAGGATAATTGGTTCCATAGTATTAATAATTCTAGTAATCATTGCATTTATTAGTACTGAAGTAGCTATAAAATCTCAGTTTTTTATTTTGGGAGCAATTGGCTTATCGCTCATCTCCCTAATAGTAGGCCTAATATTGAACCATAGTTCACCTGCAGAACCTCAGGAGATTGCAAAGCCATTCAGAGATTTTTCCTTCGAACAGGTTTTCGCCATATTCTTTCCAGCCGTTACAGGTTTCACCGCAGGAGTGGCTATGTCGGGAGATTTAAAGAATCCTAAAAAAGATATTCCAAAAGGCACATTACTTTCAATAGGAGTTGGACTGATAGTATATGTTTCACTTGCCGTAACATTCTACTTCTTTGTAGATCAGGGCATGCTCATAGAAGACTACAATGTTATTATGGCTTTAGCCTGGGTACCTGCTCTGGTAATAGCTGGATTATGGGGAGCAACATTGTCATCTGCTTTAGGTGGTATTTTAGGAGGCCCAAGAATCATACAGGCAGTTGCTCAGGATAAAATAGTGCCCAAAATCCTTGGAAAAGGATATGGCGTAAATAACGAACCACGTAATGCACTCATTTTTACTTTTATCATTGCAGAAATAGGCATTCTTATAGGTGATTTGAATGTTATAGCAGGGGTTGTTACTATGTTCTATCTTACTGCTTATGGATTTATAAATCTTGCATTTGCTCTTGAAAAATGGGCAAGCACAGACTTCCGTCCTTCATTCAAAATATCTCTATGGGTAGGCATATTGGGCTTTTTTGCTAGTTTCTTTATAATGTTCCAATTGGATGTAGTAAGCATGTTTGGTGCTTTATTAGTTTTGGGAATTGTATATCATCTTATCAGCCGTAAGCAACTAAATTTGGAGTTTGGTGATGTATGGCAAAGTGTTGGATTATCCGTTTTAAGAAAATTGCTTACAATGCTATCCAAATCCAATGACAATATTAGAAATTGGCGTCCAAATATTTTACTTTTCAGTGGCGGAACATCAAACCGACCTTACTTAATAGAATTTGGAAAATCTCTTGTTGGAAATTATGGATTGATTTCTAATTTTATTTTAGTTCTCAACCAAACGTCTAAGGTACTGTTTCCTAAACACAAGCAAGCACTTGCAAAAGATGATGATATCGATACAGAAGGCGTATTTACACGACTCCAGGAATGTAACGACATTTATAATGGAATCGAGAGTATAGCCGCAACCTATGGTTTTTCAGGTGTAGAACCAAATACAGTTATTCTGGGATGGGGTCGTCATACTGATAACCCACATCGTTTTGCTAAAATGTATAAACATCTGTGTGACCTTGATCTAAATGTAGTAATGCTGGATTATGATAAAGAGGAGAAATTTGGCAATTATAAAAATATAGATATTTGGTGGCGTGGAGGATCAAATAATGGAAACTTAATTCTTTCTTTGATAAAGCATCTTAGAACCTCATATAACTGGAGGCATGCAAAGATTAGAATACTGATGGTTAATTACCAAAATGAAAAAAAGGAAAATATTTACAATAATGCTAAGGAGGCTTTGGCCAGAATGCGAATGGATGCCGAAGTGAAAATTGTAAATAATGAAAAAGATCGTTTACCTGTAAACCAAATAATCAAAACGGAGTCGAAAGATGCAGACCTTATCTTTCTGGGTCTAGCAGAAGTAAGTGAAGGAAAAGAGGATGACTTCATTGAAAGAGCTGACAGTTTATTTCAGGACCTCGGAACTATTGCTCTTGTAAAAGCCTCCTCATATTTTGAGGAAATGTATATCGGTGTGTAGTTTATTCCCCATAATTTTTATTTAGATAATTATTGCCGTACTTTTGCATTATAAACCAAACTGCGCGCCATGGCCTTAAATATTATTGAAGTTAATAGCAATAAACAAATAAAGCAATTTGTTGATTTTGCTTTTAGCCATTATAAAAATGATGAAAACTGGATTCCTCCCATCAAATCCGATGAGATTTTCTCCATGAGAGAAGATAAAAATCCTGCTTATGAATTCTGTGAATCCAAATACTGGATGGCTGAAAGAGATGGAAAAATTGTAGGACGTATTGGCGCAATAATAAATTTGCATTATAACCAGAAGACTTCTAAAAAATACGGACGTATTAATCGTCCCGAGTTTATTGATGACCAAGAAGTTAGTTCTGTACTTTTCCAAATAGCAGAGGGTTGGCTCAGAGAAAAAGGCATGAATTTAGTTCATGGGCCTTTGGGATTTACTAATATAGATCAGCAAGGTTTACTAATAGATGGCTTTGAATATTTGCCTTCAATAGCCTCAGTTCATAACAAAGATTATTACCAAAAACACTTTGAAAGATTAGGTTACGAAAAAGAAAATGATTGGGTAGAATTTAAACTTACATTGGGTGATGCCGCAATGAAAAAGGGAATCCGTGGTGCAGCATTGATAAAGAAAAGGTATGGTTTCGAATCAGTTAGTTTTAAAAATAGTGATGAACTTAAAAAATATAGTCATATAGTTTTCGAAATACTAAATGATGCATTCAAGGAACTTCCTTATACTGTGCCTTTTACAGATAAGATGATTGAAGCCTCAACAAAAAAATACTTTTCAATATTAAATCCAAAATTTGTAAAAATTGTAAAAAAAGATGATGATGTAATTGGATTTTTTGTGGGCTTACCCTCTCTTTCCAAGGCCATGAAAAAGGCAAATGGTAAAGTTTTTCCTTTCGGAATAGTGCCTATAATGAAAGCTCTAAAAAAGCCTGAAGTTATTGATATGTTGCTAACAGGAGTAAAAGAAGAATACCAAAGCAGTGGTGTGGCAGTAATACTTATTGCAGCACTGCAGGAAGAAATGCTAAAAGCAGGTATAAATCAACTGGAAACTACTGGCGTTTTCGAAATTAACCATAATGTTATCTCCAACTGGAAAAACTACGATCATATTCAGCATAAAAGAAGAAGGTGCTTTGTGAAACAACTTTAAACTGAGTATAGTAATCGTCTAATTTGTAACTACCTATAGGTGAATGGATTTTTATATCATTATTATAGTTCTTGTTTTTGTGATTTTATATAAAAAAGCATTCCAACCCTGACAACGATGATAACTATGACAACTTGAAATCTTTTCTAACTTTCCCTTATAATAATTCTAAATTTACAACGTTTGCAGAGCCTCCTGCTTTATTCCCTAATTTTGCGTTTTACAATTAACAATAAAAGAGGGAGATAATGATTACAAAGCAACTCACCCATCCAAATAGTATTGTAGTTGTTGGAGGTTCCAACGATTTAGATAAGCCAGGAGGCAAAGTACTTAAAAACCTAATAGACGGAAAATTCCAAGGTAAATTATACGTCTCAAATCCAAAATCAGATGAAATACAAGGCATTAGAAGTTATCGAGACTTAAATGATATGCCGGATGCAGACTTGGCTATAATTGCAATTGCTGCCAAATATACACTTCCAACAATAGAATTCCTTACCAAAAATAAAAAAACTAAGGCATTTATCATCTTATCAGCAGGTTTCAGCGAAGAAAGTTATGAAGGTAAAGTACTGGAGGACAAAATTGTAGAGACAATAAATAAAGTAAATGGCTCATTAATAGGTCCAAACTGTGTGGGTATATTAACACCACAGCATCATAGTGTTTTTACATATCCCATTCCAAAGTTGGATAATCATGGTTGTGACTTTGTAAGTGGCTCGGGTGCAACAGCTTGTTTTATTATGGAGGCTGGTATCCCCAAAGGGTTGAAGTTTGCTAATGTATATTCTGTTGGAAATTCAGCACAAATGGGCGTCGAAGAAATAATAAAGCATATGGATGAGACTTTTGATCCGGAAAATGACCCCAAAGTAAAACTCCTTTATCTGGAAACTATAAATCATCCTGAAATGCTTCTGAAACATGCTAAATCTTTGATTAAAAAAGGATGTCGTATTGCCGCGGTTAAGGCTGGTACATCTGAAGCAGGAAGTCGTGCAGCATCATCACACACCTGAGCTCTGGCATCCTCAGATATGGCAGCAGACGCATTGTTTAAAAAGGCAGGTATCATAAGGTGTTATGGCAGAGAAGACTTAATAAGTGTAGCTTCAGTATTTATGAAGCCAGAACTAAAAGGTAAAAATATTGCAATTATTACACACGCAGGTGGCCCTGCCGTTATGCTAACCGACTCGCTATCAAATGGCGGACTAAAAGTACCTGAAATAAAGGGCAAGGAAGCAGAAAAACTTAAAGAAGAACTTTTTCCCGGCTCATCAGTTGCAAATCCTATCGACTTCCTGGCAACAGGCACTGCTGAACAACTGGGTACAATAATCGATTATTGTAATAATGATTTTGATGAAATCGATGCAATGGTTGTTATTTTCGGGACTCCCGGACTCACGGAAATTTACGATGTATACAAAATACTTGACGATAAAATAAAAGCAGGAGGAAAGCCTATTTTCCCGGTCTTACCTTCAACACTCACTGCTAAAAATGAAGTTGAATATTTTGTAAATCTGGATAATACATTTTTTCCAGATGAAGTAACTCTCGGTAATGCCCTATCAAGAGTTTATGGCAAGAATAACAATATTTATGAAGATGATTCAGAGCATGTAAAAATTGATAAACAGGGCATTAGAAAAATAATTGAAGAATCTGAAAATGGATATTTACTTCCTGAAAAGATACAAATATTGTTGGATGCTGCTGGAATACCAAGGGCAAAAGAAATTACTTTGTCGGGACTGGATGAATTGAACGAGGCTGCAAACATTGTTGGTTTTCCATTGGTAATGAAGGTTGTAGGACCTGTTCACAAATCAGATGTAGGCGGAGTTAAGTTAAATATTTCTACTTTGGAAGAGGCTAATAGTGAATTCCAAAGAATGATGCAAATTCAAGATGCGACTGCTGTTTTACTTCAGCCAATGTTAAGTGGCATTGAGATATTTGCTGGACTCAAAAGAGAAGATAAATTTGGTCATTTGGTTCTATTTGGTTTAGGCGGAATTTTTATAGAAGTTTTTAAAGATGTAAGAACGGTTTTAAGTCCTGTGAGTTTTGAAGAAGCAAAATCAGAAATCAAAGAACTAAAGAGTTATAAGATAATTCAGGGAGTAAGAGGACAAGAAGGTGTTAATGAGGATGAGTTTTCTAAGGTTGTACAAAAGCTTTCCATACTGGCAAAAATAGCACCAGAAATAGCTGAAATGGACATCAACCCACTTTTAGGTAGTGCTGATAAAGTAATTGCTGTTGATGCAAGAATAAGAATCGAAAAATGATAAAAAAACAGGATTATATTTTCATAGCAATAGTTTTGGTGATATTTCTTCCCTTTTTTATATGGGAGGGTATGATGGATTTCTATATAAATTTTAATAAGCAGCATGGAATAATAACCTCATTCATTAAGTTCGCAATTCTTGCTACCGGAGGGGAACTAATTGGCTTAAGGATAAAAACCGGAAAATATTATAAAAAAGGTTTTGGTATATTTCCCCGTATGATAGTATGGGGTTTCTTGGGAATTTCCATAAAAATAGCCTTTATTATTTTTGCTTCCGGAACACCCATATTCCTGAATTATATGGGTTTTAACAATTCCGCAGAAATACTTCATGCTAATTTTAGCATGGAAAAGTTATTCATATCCTTTTGTATTAGCCTATTTCTGAATATAATTTTTGCACCAATTATGATGACATTTCATAAGATAACCGATATACATATAATTAATAATGGCGGGACTTTAAAAGGCTTTTTCACGCCAATTAAGTTCAGAGAAATTTTTGTAAATTTGAATTGGGATATACAATGGAATTTTGTTTTTAAAAAAACTATTCCACTGTTTTGGATTCCGGCGCATACAATTACCTTTTTATTACCTGCTGATTTTCAGGTACTTTTCGCCGCACTATTAGGCATAGCACTAGGGGTTATCCTGGCTATAGCCGATTTTGTTTAATGATAATGTTTTGAAAACTAAAAATATACAACATGACAAAAACACCTATAGATTTAAATACAGTAAATCAACTTAAGAAAGAGAGTGGATTATCTTCAGTTGGTAAAGCATCGATTCGTGAAATAAAGAAACTTATAGATGAAATAGAGAACGCTACTGGTAAGAAATATATACGTATGGAAATGGGAGTTCCTGGCTTACCACCAGCCAAAGCAGGTGTTGATGCACAAATAAAAGCACTTAAAGAAGGTGTTGCTGCCATTTATCCCGACATTATGGGTATTAAGCCATTAAAGGAAGAGATTTCAAAATTTGTTAAGTTATTTATGGATATTGATGTATCTCCCAATGGTTGTATTCCAACAGTCGGTTCAATGCAGGGAGGCTTTGCTGCTTTTCTAACACTCAGTCGCTTGCATAAAGAACGTGATACCACATTATTTATCGATCCCGGCTTCCCAGTACATAAAATGCAACATCGTGTATTAGGACTAAAATTTGAATCATTCGATGTTTACAATTATCGTGGTGAAAAACTGAGAGATAAATTAGAGTCATATTTTAAATCCGGAAAAATTCATTCAGTATTATATTCTAATCCAAACAATCCATCCTGGATTTGTTTTACCGATGAAGAACTGAAAATAATCGGAGAACTGGCAACTAAGTATGATGTGGTTATAATGGAAGATCTAGCCTACTTTGCTATGGATTTCCGCAAGGACTATTCAAAACCCGGAGAGGCCCCTTATCAACCCTCAGTAGCTAACTATACAGATAATTACATATTGTTTATTTCCAGTTCCAAAGCCTTTAGTTATGCAGGTGAAAGAATAGGTATGATGGTAATATCTGATAATTTATACTCCTCCAAATATGAGGATTTAAAAGAGTTCTATCCTCGTGATGAATTTGGTTATGCAATGATCTTCGGCACACTCTATCCACTTAGTTCAGGAACCTCACACTCTGCACAGTATGGTTTATTGGGCATGCTAAAAGCCTCTAATTCAGGTGAGTTTAATTTCGTAGAAGCTGTAAAGGATTATGGTGTAAAAGCACATGAAATGAAAGACATCTTCCAAAAATATGGTTTTGAAATCGTTTACGATAAAGATATTGATCAACCAATAGCAGATGGATTTTATTTCACATTTTCTTATCCTGGACTTGATGCCGAACAACTATTAGACAAACTTGTTTATTACGGAATCAGTGCTATATCATTATTGATCACAGGAAGCGAAAGAAAAGAAGGTATAAGAGCCTGTACAAGTCTTGTAAGCCACGAACAAATGCCAGATTTGGATGCTAGGCTTAAACAATTTCAGGAAGATAATCCTGTAAATTAATAGTAAATTA
>PKTD01000290.1 GCA_002869315.1 Marinilabiliales bacterium
CATGGGTTGGTCAGAAACCAATAGTAATGCTCCTGAGGGGATTTTATTTTTAAAACCAGCAGTAAATATTGTAGCAGTTTCCATATCTACAGCCATACTTCTGGTGGTTCTCAAATAAGCTTTAAACTCCTCATCGTGTTCCCAAACTCTTCTGTTTGTTGTATAAACAGTTCCGGTCCAATAGTCACGGCCCATATCTCTTACTGTTGTAGATATTGCTTTCTGCAGATTAAAAAATGGTAAAGCAGGAACTTCCGGAGGCAAATAATCATTTGATGTTCCTTCTCCTCTTATTGCTGCTATGGGTAAAATCAAATCGCCAACTTTATTTTTCTTTTTCAAACCGCCACATTTTCCTAAAAACAAAACTGCTTTTGGTTTAATGGCCATAAGTAAATCCATGATTGTAGCAGCATTGGCACTGCCAATACCAAAGTTAATCATTGTTATTTCTCCGGCTGTAGCCGAGGGCATAGGAAGTGTTGCTCCCTGAATTTCCACATTATTCATCTCGGCAAAAGAATGCAGATATTTATTGAAATTAGTTAGTAGTATATACCTGCCAAAATCTTCAAGTTCTACTCCTGTATATCTGGGCAACCAGTTGGCTACTATTTCGTGTTTATATTTCATATCTATTTTTAAAATTCAAAGATAATATATTAAGTTATGAGATATTCTAGTTAAAAGTGAAAAACTAAAAGTTAAAAATTAGTTTTTGCTACTAATCGATTAATAAATAATATTTCATAACTAAAAACTACTTATTACAGTATCTTTTAATAATATTATAAGACTCCTTAATCCCCAGTTCTCCCGCATTACTCAAATCAGAGCAGGCCAATTTGTCTTCATCCAGAAAAAGCAGAACCAATGCACGGTTAAAATAAGCCTCAGCCATATCAGGTTCCAGTTTAATTGCCATTGAATAATCATCAATAGCACGCTGATATTTTTGCAATCTTACCTTAACATTTGCTCTATTATAAAAGGCAAATGGAAGCCCTCTGTTGAACTTAATTGCTTTATCAAAATCCTCCAGTGTTTCATTGTGAGGCGGTGGACTTTCATCTTTAATTTTTTCAGGGTCGTTTCTGCTTATACTTATAGAGTTGGAATATTCCTTTTCTGCATAAATAAACTCATCCAGTTCATATCTGGTAGCACCTCTGTTCAGATATGCATAGGCCATATTTTCATCCTTGGCAATGCTTTTGTTATACGACTCCATAGCCGTTGCATAGTTCTGTAAAGTACTGTTTATAACACCTTTCATAAAGTAAGCCGCAGCGGTATCACCACTAATTAATATGGTACTGTCTATCTTATGCAGTTCGTTTCTGGCCTTTTCTTTACTCACTGGCCATTGTCGCGTTGTAAAAAAGAATTTTATACCGTATTTATTCTGGGCATTAAAGTTAGCAATTCCCGGATCTAAATACTCATATTTACTGTAGTCGCCTTGCAGTGAGTCGGGAAGGTCGAATGCGTATACCAAAAAGAAATTAGGTTTGGGTTCAATATTAACTCTATTGAACTGCACCCTACCCTTTTTCATATTTCCACTTACAAAGTCGGCTTCAAACTCCATAATTTTATTGAAGTATGTAGAATCCCCATATCTTCTGTAAAGCAGTGCATAATCGCTAACACCATCATTAACCAGGGCAATTATCCGTTTTGCAACAGCCTCGTCTTCAGCAGCTAGCCTGTCTTTTCCAAGTCTCCTTCTCGTATCTGATCTATTAATATAAGCCCCTGCAAAATCTGGGAATATTTCTATGGCACTGCTAAAATCTTTTTCAGCACTTTTAAAATCGTCCATCAAATAATTGATTATACCACGATTATAATAAGAATATACATTTCGAGGGTTAATACCTATTACGGTGGTATAAGCATCCAAAGCCTCTTCGTATTTCTTTTGCTGCGATTTTATAATTGCAATATTATAATGCGTTAAAGCATTATTAGGCTCAAAGGAAACTACTGTGTTATAGTCAGCCAGTGCTGCAGAAGTATCCTGTAATTTCAAATATGTAAGACCTCTTTGAAAGTAGGCATATGGATTCTTTCTGTCAAATTCTATAACTTGGTTAAAATCACTAAGTGCAGCATCAAGGCTATCAATTTCATATTTAACCATACCACGTTTTAGCCAACCCTCAATATTAAAATAGTCTAGTTTTATGGCTTTGTCCAGATCCTCTAAAGCCTGTAAGTTCTTCTTCAAAAAATAAAGTGCTATTCCCCTGTTTAAATAAGCAGATGAGAGATTTTCCTTAAGGTCGATTGCTGAAGTATAATCACTTACAGCACCTTTAAAATCCTTTAAATGCATCTTTGTATCGCCTCTTGCCATAAAGGCTTCCGGATTAAAAGGGTCTATTTCCAGGGCATAATCAAAATCCCTTAGAGCATGCGAATATTCATATAGTCGGTCGCGACTTATTCCTCTGAAAAAATAGGCTCTTACATAAAGTGGATGCAGACTAATAGTTGAAGAGAAGTCCAGTTCGGCTCCCTTATAATCTCCCAAATTGAATTTTGCTACTCCTCTTAGAAAATAAGCCTCAAAACCCTTATTATTGGAATTCAATGCGATATTTAGGTCATTAACACTTCCAATAAAATCATCTTTCTGGATTTTCATCCTTCCCAGATTAAGAAAATGCTGATAATTTATTTGACCAATCGCAAACTCCGAGAAAAGCATTAATAGTATCATAACTACTAGCGCTTTAACCCTACTCATGTGCTTATAAGCTAATCTATTTATCTGCATTTATGCAAAAGTAGGATTTCTTAAAATACTCTCTAACATCTTATCCTTTAAATTAGTAATTTTGCAAACTTTTAACATTATAGGCAAATGGCACAAAAATCATCTATTCCAAAAGGTACACGCGACTTTTCTCCTATGGAGATGGTAAGGAGAAATTATATATTTGATACTATAAAAGAAGTATTTCAGAAATATGGCTATCTGCCAATTGAAACTCCAGCCATGGAGAATCTGAATACACTTCTTGGCAAATATGGTGAGGAAGGTGACCGCCTGCTTTTTAAAGTATTGAATTCCGGTGATTTTTTAAAGAAAATTAGAAATTCGGATTTAGAAGAAGGAAATGCGGCCAGAACTGCAACAAAGATTAGTGAAAAAGGATTGCGATATGACCTTACTGTACCCTTTGCCAGATATGTTGTACAACATCGTAATGATATAAGTTTTCCATTTAAAAGATATCAGATACAGCCCGTATGGCGAGCTGACAGACCCCAAAAAGGAAGATATCGTGAATTTTACCAATGTGATATTGATGTAATAGGTTCAAACTCTTTATTTAATGAAACAGAACTTATCAGAGTTATTGATGAAGTATTTAGCAAACTTGGCATTAACATAAGTATAAAACTGAATAACCGTAAGATTTTGAGCGGAATAGCAACAGTAATAAATGCTCCGGAAAAACTTACTGATATTACAACGGCAATCGACAAACTTGATAAAATAGGATTGGAAAAAGTATATGCAGAATTAGAAGCCAAAGGCATCGAGAAGGAGAAAATCGACATTCTGAATCCAATAATCACTTTGGAGGGTAGTAATACTAACAAACTAAAAACACTTAAATCAATATTTAAGGAAAATGAAGAGGGCAGCAAAGGTGTTGAGGAATTGGAAACAGTTTTAAATAATCTGGAAGATATTGACATAAAAGCAAATATTGAGATCGACCAGGCTTTAGCCAGAGGTTTAAATTATTATACGGGTGCAATTATTGAAGTTAAAGCAGATGATATTAGCATAGGCAGTATATGTGGCGGAGGACGTTATGATAATCTTACTGGAATTTTTGGTATGCCAGGTATTTCGGGAGTTGGTGTTTCATTTGGTGCCGACCGTATTTATGATGTTTTGGAAGAAACAAATTCATTTCCTGCTCAAACAGAAAGTACTAGTAAAATAATGATTACAAATTTTGGAGATAAAGAAGCATTATTTGCGCTTAAGGTTTTGGTGGAGTTGCATAAACAAGATATAAAGGCAGAGTTATATCCGGATAATACTAAAATCCAGAAGCAGATGAAGTATGCCAATAATAAATCTATCCCTTACGTACTTATGATGGGAGAAGAGGAAATAAAGACTGGCATCTATACATTAAAAAATATGGAGACGGGGGCTCAGAATAAGTTAAAACTATCACAAATTATCAATTTATTAAATGCTTAGAAATGTCGAATAACAAACATATAATCAATACTGAAAAATTAAATTTCAAAACAATTTTTGAAATAATTAAGCAAAATAAGAAACTGGAATTATCCAAAGAATCGGAAAAATTAATTGTAAAATGCCGTCAGTATCTCGACAATAAAATGGCAAGTCAGAAAGAGCCAATTTATGGCATAAATACTGGCTTTGGAGCATTATATAACAAAACCATCAGCAAAGCTGATTTGGGCAAATTACAAGAAAACCTGGTAAAATCTCATGCTTGTGGGGTTGGCGACGAAACTCCGGCAGAGATAGTAAAACTAATGTTGTTTTTAAAGGCACAATCGCTTTCATATGGTCATTCTGGCGTGCAATTATCAACAGTTCAGAGGCTTATCGATTTCTTTAATAATGATGTTGTACCGGTAGTTTATCAATTGGGCTCATTGGGGGCTTCGGGCGACTTATCACCATTGGCACATATGTCATTGCCATTAATTGGCGAAGGCCAAGTTTATGTTGCTGGCAAAAGAATGAAGTCGGCAGAAATGCTCAAAATGTTCGGATGGGAACCTCTCAAACTACAATCGAAAGAAGGCCTAGCCCTACTTAACGGAACTCAGTTTATGAGTGCTTTTGGAGTTTATTCTTTATTGAAATTATTCAGACTTTCAGAACTGGCCGACATAATCGGGGCAATTTCTTTGGATGCTTTCGATGGCAGAATTGAACCATTTATGGATGGTTTACACCAAATTAGAAACCATAAAGGGCAGATACAAACTGCCGAAAGATACAGAACATTGCTAAATGACAGCGAACTGATTAGCAGGCATAAAGAGCATGTGCAAGATCCTTATTCATTCCGCTGTATTCCTCAGGTGCATGGTGCTTCGAAAGATTCCATCAACTATGTTGCAACAGTTTTCTCCAGTGAGATAAATGCCGTGACCGACAATCCTACCATTTTTCCCGATGAAGATATAATTGTTTCAGGTGGAAATTTTCACGGTCAGCCTTTGGCTCTTGCATTAGATAATATGGCAATAGCTGCCGCTGAATGGGGAAATATTTCTGAGAGAAGAACTTACCAGTTGTTACATGGAAAAAGAGGCTTGCCTGCATTCCTTGTGGCCAATCCGGGATTAGATTCAGGGTTTATGATTCCTCAGTATACGGCTGCGTCAGTGGTAAATCAGAATAAACAGCTTTGTACTCCTGCTTCTGTTGACTCTATAGAATCATCGCAAGGACAGGAAGACCATGTAAGTATGGGTGCAAATGCTGCAACAAAAGCCTTAAAAGTTGTGGAAAATTTACAACGTATTCTGGCAATAGAACTTTTTAATGCTGCTCAGGCACTCGACTTCAGAAGACCGGCAAAATCATCAACATTTGTAGAAGACTTCATCTCCAAGTATAGAGATAAAGTTGCTTTCATAGAAAATGATAAGATCATGCATGATGAAATTGAGAAAACAATTAAGTTCTTGTCGGAAGTAGATTATGAATTAACTGATGCACTTATTCCGGGCATCTAAAAAATACTATTTTTACATCGCAATATTAACAACAAAAAACTAAAGGATAAACAGTGAAAAACATAAGAAATTTCTGCATAATAGCTCATATTGATCATGGCAAAAGTACTATTGCCGACCGTCTCCTGGAATTTACAGGCACCGTAACAGACCGTGATGCTCAGGAACAGGTACTCGACGATATGGACCTTGAGCGGGAAAGAGGAATTACAATTAAGAGTCATGCTATCCAAATGGACTACGCTCAGGACAAGGAAAAGTATGTTCTTAATTTAATTGACACTCCTGGTCATGTTGATTTTTCCTATGAAGTATCGCGATCCATAGCAGCATGCGAAGGTGCTCTTCTAATAGTTGATGCCACGCAAGGTATTCAGGCTCAGACAATCTCTAATCTTTATCTGGCAATAGAACATGATCTGGAAATTATTCCGGTACTTAATAAAATGGATTTGGCAAACGCCATGCCGGAGGAGGTAAAAGACCAGATTGTAGATTTAATTGGTTGCGATTATGAAGATATTATAGAAGCCAGCGGCAAAACCGGATATGGCATAGATAAAATACTTGACCGAATAGTAGAAAAAGTTCCTTCACCAGTAGGTGATCCTGATGCTCCTTTTCAGGCTTTGATTTTCGATTCTGTATTTAATTCTTTCAGAGGTATTATTGCTTATTTCAGAGTTATGAATGGAGAGATTCATAAAAATGACCTTGTAAAGTTTGTGAATACCAAGAAGGAATATGAGGCAAATGAAGTAGGAGTTCTAAGGCTAAAGCCTGAACCTCGTAATGTATTAAAAACAGGTGATGTAGGATATATTATCTCTGGAATTAAAACTTCAAAAGAAGTTAAAGTTGGAGATACTATTACTCATGTTGAAAGGCCTTGCGACAAAGCAATTTCAGGTTTTGAAGACGTAAAACCTATGGTATTTGCAGGCATCTACCCTATCGATGCTGACGACTATGAGGAACTGAGAAATTCTATGGAGAAACTCCAACTCAATGATGCATCACTTACGTATGAACCAGAATCATCTGCAGCACTTGGTTTTGGATTCCGATGTGGTTTTCTGGGATTACTCCATATGGATATTATTCAGGAACGTCTCGACAGAGAGTTTGACATGAGTGTAATAACTACCATGCCCAACGTTTCCTATCAGGTTGTCACCAACAGAGATGAGAGAATTGAAGTTCATAACCCCTCGGGCTTACCAGAACAAAAATATATCGACCATATTGAGGAACCTTTTATAAAAGCGCAAATAATAACAAGTGCCGACTATATTGGGCCTGTTATGAAACTCTGCCTCGACAAAAGAGGAACTCTTAAAAACCAGGTTTATCTTACAACTACGCGTGTTGAAATTACCATGGACATGCCACTGGGAGAAATTGTTTTCGATTTCTACGATAAACTCAAGAGTATTTCAAAAGGCTATGCTTCTTTCGATTACCATGTAACAGGCTATGTTCCAGCAAAATTGGTAAAACTCGATATCTTGCTAAACGGTGAATCTGTTGATGCTTTATCCACACTTACTCATCAGGATAATGCCTATGATTTGGGAAGAAGAATATGTGTAAAATTAAAAGATTTAATTCCCCGTCAGCAATTCGACATAGCCATTCAGGCTGCTATCGGAGCCAAAGTTATTGCCCGCGAAACTGTAAAAGCAGTGAGAAAAGACGTAACCGCAAAATGTTATGGTGGAGATATTACCCGTAAACGTAAACTTCTGGAAAAGCAGAAAAAGGGTAAAAAGCGTATGCGTCAGGTAGGAAATGTGGAAGTACCGCAGTCGGCATTCCTTGTTGTGTTGAGGCTTAATGACTAAAGTGTATGAAGTGCGCTAAAGTGCCTAAGAATATAAGTGCGCTTAAGTGCCTTAAGTAATAAGTGCGCTAAAGTTGCAGGTTGCTTGTTACAGGTTCGTTTGGCTTAATAATTAGGAATAAAAATGAGAATAATAAATGGAACACTGATAACACGGATTAGACAGATTACCACGGATTTGTTTTTGTTTGTAAAATGAACATTAGCATTGTGGTAGTGAAGAAATATAACAAGTATTAATTCCTGAAAATCGATAAAATTGATTACCTAAACCAAATCTGAGTAAATCCGTATCATCAGTGTCATTCGCGTTCCTATTTAAAAAACCTTATGAAATCACATCCCATTCAACACTATTCCAGTCATTATAAACAACTAATAACCAGACTCATAAAAATAATCCAAAAAAATTGTAACAAATTTATTACTTTCACGTCCTAGTATTGTGAATTGAATTTTTACCTTAATAAATGACAGTAAGCGAATACAATAATTGCGTGGATAGTTATTCCTATGCCGTATATCGATTCCTTTTAAAAAATACAAGGGATGAAGATCTGGCTAAGGACCTGGTGCAGGATTCGTTCTTAAAATTGTGGGTAAAAAGAAAAGATGTGGATGGTAAGAAAAGTAAATCGTATTTGTTTTCAACAGCCTATCATACAATGATCGACAACATCAGAAAAAATGAGAGAAAAGATGATTTCGATCCTTATAAACATGATGTTGAAACGGAGAGCAGAGGCTTTAGCGATTTAAAAGAAATACTTGATGAAGCAGTTCAAAAACTTACTCCCATACAACGTTCGGTAGTTATGCTTAGAGATTATGAAGGTTATTCATATAAAGAAATTGGCGACATCACTGAACTAAGCGAAGCCCAGGTGAAGGTTTATATTTACCGGGCACGATTGATTTTGAAAAAGTATCTGGTAAGTCCGGAAACAGTATATTAATAAAAGATATGAGCATAAATTTAAATAATTACGAAGTTTACCTTATGGACCATCTCGATGGCAATTTGTCCGTTGATTTGGAAAGGGAACTTATGCTCTTTCTGGAAAAACATCCTGATATAAAATCGGAATTTGAAAATTTTGAGGATGTTAAAATCTCTGATGAAAATCTTGTTTTCGAAAATAAAAATTCTCTAAAAAGAAATGATATCCTGCCAACAGAAAATATAAACGAAGAAAACTATGAAGAGTTTTTTGTTGCATATTATGAAGGTGATCTTTCAGCAGATAACGAAAAGGAAATTTTACGATTTGTAGAATTAAATCCTGAACTTAAAAAAGAATTCAAACTTCATTCATCCTTAATTCTGACAACTGAAAATATTGAATTCGAATATAAGGACAAACTAAAGAAAAGGAGAACAATTGCTGTATGGCAATTTCAATCGTTGGCAACTGCTGCATCGGTGGCTTTGCTAATTAGTGTTTTCTGGTTTTTAAGTAATAATCAGCCAATAAAGAAGTCGGTTTACACCATAAGCCATGTGAGTTCAAAAAATATTAGCTTAGAGAATAATGTCAACACAAATATTATCGAAAAGAATTTAGAAGTAAACACATATGCATCGAACACACTTACTGAAGAAACAGTAATAACAAAACCATCTGAGCAAACTCATACTTCAAGAGAAGATATTACTATTTCAAATCTTCCTGCAAATACTAATCTTTATGCAGATATAAGGCTAACTGGTGATATTGAATGTGCTAAAGTAAAATACCCTTCCAAAAACAGAATTATTAGTGGAAATAATACGGTGATGGAAGAAGATAACTTAATAGCAAAAATTCTAAAAAAGAACACTAAAAAACTAACCAACAATATATTACCGGAACAAAACACTGCATATGCTTCTGCAAAAAAGGACCCTGCTCTGGTAAGAATACTGCAGGGCGGACTCGCATTTTTTGCTACTGTTACTGGTAATAAGGTAGATCAGGTGAAAGTGTATGACCAGCAGGGTGAACTTAAAAACTACCAAATAGAAGGCAATACCTTCAGAATGAATAAAAAATTTGGTCCTAAGGGAGCAGAATAATCTCATGGTTTAGAATTGTGTAATAAGAGTTTAATTTTCTCATTATTTATCTTGAAAAGTTTTATAACAATTTACATCTGTGGTAATCTGTGTAATCTGTGGTAAAATTTTGCCCTCGAATTATTAAACATTTACAGAAATGACAATCAGTCCATTACCAATCTTTTAATCCCTTTAACCCTCTTATCTTCTGATCCTTTGAACTTCTGATTCTCTAATCCTCCTATCCTTTAATCTTCTAATCTTTAAAAAAACTCAAAAAGCCTGTAACAATTTTAAAAGTAGTTCGTCACAAGAGAAAGCAGAAAATAATTAAAGAAAATTAAAACATAATAAAGATGAAAAAAATAAATTTAATAGGTCTGATCTTAGCACTAACAATAGTAGTATCAGGGCCAATAAGAGCACAAGTAAAAGGTCAGGGAGAAGTTACTAAAAACAAAATTCAACTTGAAGAGTTTACCGGAATAGAAGCCGGTGGTGCTCAGGAAATAGTTCTACTAAATGGTGATTCTTACTCAGCAGTAATAGAAACAAATGAAAACTTACAACAATATATTAGTTATGAGGTTGTAAACAAAAAACTACGTTTCAAATTCAATAAAATAAAGAGGTATGATGAAATGAAGTTTTATGTTACAGCACCTGTATTTGAGTTCATAGGAATTTCAGGAGCAGCAGAACTTGAAACGCCGGAAACCTTAAAAGGAGACAAACTAAAGATATCATCTTCAGGAGCAGCAGAAGGCAAGTTGAAACTTGATTATAATAGCGTTGTTGCAAATAGTTCAGGGGCTAGCGAATTAAAGTTGAGTGGCAACATTACATCTCTGGTAGCAAATACAAGTGGCGCATCAGAGGTAAAAGCCTACGACCTGAATACCAAAACTGCAGCAGTAAAAGCCAGTGGAGCAAGTGAATGTTCTGTGAATGCTACAGAAAACCTTACATATTCTACATCAGGAAGTGCTAGTGTAAAATATTCTGAAAAACCTAAAACTTTGATAATACAAGACAAAAAAAGAAGTGAGCAGGTAGTTGTTGTAACTGAAGGAAAAAACATTAACAATTATAATGGCTACAGCGATACTACAAAAGTTAATGTAGGAAGTCTTAAAGTTGAAGTTATTGAAAACGACACAACAAAAGTTAATGTGGGAAATCACACCTTAATAGTTTCTGATGACGGAGATGTAAGATGGGAAAAAAATAAATGCAAGACATTTAACGGCCATTGGGGTGGTGTAGAAATTGGTATTAACGGATATGTTACACCTGATTTCAATACAAACTGGGCTCCAGAATATGATTATTTAAACTTAAGATATGAAAAGTCAGTTGCTCTTAACCTAAATATTTATGAGCAAAACATTGCTTTAAACAAAAACAAGAACTTTGGTATGATAACAGGTCTTGGATTATCATGGAATAACTATAGGTTTACAAATGCAACTCACCTTACTCCCGACAGCAATGCAATACAGGGATACTATATGGATGGAATTTCTGTGAGAAAATCGAAACTTACTGCAATGTACCTTACTATTCCGGTAATATTTGAAATTCAGTCGAATAACCCAAGAAGAAGCAGAAGAGTTCATTTTGCAGCAGGAGTTATTGCAGGTTTACGATTGAGCACACATAGCAAGGTGTATTTCAACGAAGCCGATAAAGTTTATACACTTATCGATCCTAAAACTGGCAACACATTACCAACTACATATCGTTCTCCAAATTCTAATAGCAGAAATATTGTAAAGAATTTTGATAGTTTTTACCTGCGACCATTTAAGTTTGACGCTACCGTAAGAATGGGCTATGGAATAGTAAATCTCTTCGCAACATATTATATAAATACTCTTTTCCAAAATAATCGTGGTCCAGAATTATATGCATGGACAGCAGGTATAACCATTGCTGGCTGGTAAAAATTCTCTTCACATTACCAAAAGTTTTTGGTTATTATAAAGGCCGGAGCGTAGTTAAAACTGCTAATCCGGTCTTTTTTTTAGTATAAAGTAACTGTTAAACTTTTATGAAATACATACCATTAATATTGTACAATCATTTTAATCAAATAAAAATCAGGCTACATAAATGAATTAATAGGGCACTTTGTAATTATCAGATCATTCCCAAAAAACCCAAAATCAAAATTGACAAACTCAGGATACTTCCAAAAATTATACTGAGAATAGCATTAAATGGGTTATTTAGTTTCCTAAAAATTACCTTTGAAAACAATATCTGACCACCAAAAATCCCAGTGAAATAAATGAAGAATACAATCCAATTTCCCGGATTATATATCCATTTAAAATTATAATACCCTTAATCAATAAAAAATAAGAATAGTGTTATAATTAATGAAGATAATAACAGAATATAAATTGTAAAATCCTTTTTTGAGGTATTTGCTGTGTAAACTGAGTCCATTTTAATCTTTTACTGAAAACGAAAAATTAAAATTAAAATTGTAAAGAAGAAAAATGTAAGCATTAACCTATAATAAATTAAAAAATAAAATTACTATAAACCCTTGTTTTTATTGCACTTATTAGTTTTCAAACGCTTACAAACGAATGTAAACGTTTATTATACGACTTTGGTTTTTTCTTCCTAATATGTTTGCAATACAAATTTTTTACGAGCACAGAGGGCAAATCAACCAAGCCTTTTAAATAGAAACTGAAAGTACAAATTGAAACTTAAATTATATCATTATGACAAATTTATCAAACTCAGTACAATTAATCGGACGCCTTGGATTAGATCCAAAATCGATAAAGTTCGATAACGGTAATCTAAAAGTATCATTTACAATGGCAACTAACGACTACTATCGCGATAAAGATGGTGAAAAGGTTGAGGATACCGAATGGCATAATATTGTAGCCTTTGGCAAAACTGCTGAAATAGCAGAAAAGTATTTAAAGAAAGGTTCTGAAATAATTATCAGAGGCAAATTAACAAACAGGCAATGGGAAGGCAAAGATGGCAACAAAC
>PKTD01000236.1 GCA_002869315.1 Marinilabiliales bacterium
TATCATCATAACATTCCATAAACGAAAAACGGGCATTATTCTCATTATTACCTTCATTGTATACATGATTTATAATTCCCATTATTCTACCAACAAGAGTTCCATTTTTTTCTGCCAGAAACATTATGGTATCACAATGCTCAAAAGAATGGTTTTTGTTTTTATCGAAAACTTTCCATTCATCGGAAATTAATGGGGGTAACCATTCCTTATGGTATTTATGAATTTTATATGGCAGTTCAATAAAGGATTTCAAATCCTTTTTCGTCTTAACTTCAAAAATATTTATCATTCCTAACACTTAAATCTGAATATCAAAGCCACAAACTAAACAATTTATTTCCCCGGCAATGAAACGTATAATTTTCTTGATATCAATAAAATAAAAGGGGCGAACAGCAGTCCTCCTATAACATCCACTACATAATGAGCCTTGATATAAACCGTTGACAAGATAAGGAGAAATACAATTGGAAGGCCTATTTTAAAATATTTCCCTGAATTTTCTCTAAGCAAAATGAGTATTATTATTGAAATGCCAACATGAGAACTAGGAAATGCTCCAGTGGGCTGTTCCCCGAATTCCTGAATTATTTTCATTATGTCGTCGAATACAAAAGCCTCTGGCAGAGCATTTTGCGGATAAGGAAAATAATACTGGGGACCGGCAGCCGGTATAAAGGAAAATATCAAATAGAACAAATACAAGGATGCTATTAAATGAAATATATTTTCCCCCATACTTTTTTCCTGATAATTGATTATAAAAAACCCTATTATCAATAAATAAAACGAAAAATATGCGATATACATTAATTCACTGAAAAAGTGATTTGGTAATATCTGGGAGAAGGTCTCTGCAGCCTGAAAACCAAATAAAAAGAAATCAGCCTTTTCCAAAAGAGAATCCAGATTATCAAAAAATAACTTATTATAATTCACTGTTTCCTGATAGAAATATGCGCTTAGAATTAATGGGTAAGCCTTAGCAATTAAAGCAGTAAATGAAGTTTTTAATTTATTATGACTTATTAATATTCCAGCAATTACAATTAGAATTCCAAACCTTACTAATAGTAAATACAATAACTCACTTTCTCCCCAGAGGGAATAAATCATAATTAAACTGCTTATTAAGATATAAATCAAAAAAAATATATCTGCTTTATTCAATTTATTCAACATACATAAATTGTTTAGGGCAAAGTTAGGATTTAGTTCGTTTGAAATAATTTTAGTTTATACCTCAATATTCAAAAAATTGTTCTGAAATAACTTTATGCTCAATAATTATTATTTTTAGGACATTAAAATTCTTTTAGTTAATAATTTATGGAATCGAACAAGAATTTATCTACATTTACTAGGCTTAAATTGAGTTGGTTACATAAATAGAATTTTTTTGATAAATAAAAATAAATATTCACAAAAGATGTTGTTCAATTTGTTTTTTGAATATTTTGGCTGCGAATTTACAAACCAAAAATAGTAGAATAACACTTTATGCATTAATTACCTTAAATGAAGAATACATATTTTGATTTAATAGAGCAAAGTTATTACTTTCCTCAGGATGGCTTCGATTTGAGAGATGGCTATCTTTCCTTTCATGGTGTTTCTTTAAAATATTTAATAGAGAAACACGGAACACCTTTCCGTTTTATTTATCTCCCTAAAATTGGAGATCAGATAAAAAAATCCCGTAACCTTTTTAATAAAGCCATTAAAAAGAATAACTATTCCGGTAAATACCACTTTTGCTACTGCACGAAATGTAATCACTTTTACCATGTAATAAGTGAAGCCTTAAAACATAATGTTCATCTGGAAACTTCTTCTTCATTTGATATTGATTTAATTCTGAATCTGCATAAGGAAAAGCAAATTGATAAAAAGCGAATTATCATCCATAATGGATATAAAACTGATGAATACCTGCAGCGCATTATTAATATGCAAGAGGCAGGTTTTGTAAATTCAATTATAATTTTAGACAGTGAAAAGGAACTTTCACGGATTTTAAATCTGAATATTAATACAAAAGTTAAGATAGGGCTTCGAATGGCTATAAATGAGGAAGCGCAATCTTCTTATTATACTTCCCGACTTGGAATACGACATACTAAAATCATAGAATTCTTCGAGAAGAATATAAAAGACAACGATAAAGTAGAATTAAAAATGCTTCACTTCTTCGTCGATTCGGGGATTAAAGATACTCTCTATTACTGGGGAGAATTTCAGCGTGCCCTGAAACTTTATACCGACCTCAAAAAGGTTTCTCCAAATCTGGATTCATTTAATCTGGGAGGAGGGTTCCCAATCAGAAATCATCTTGGATTTGAATACTCCTATGAGTATATGATTAACGAGATAATCACTAACATCAAGGATGCTTGCGTAAAGGAAAGTATTGAAGAACCTGATATTTATACGGAATTCGGAAGGTATACCGTTGGAGAATCCGGCGCAATTATTTTTAAGGTACTTGAAACCAAACAACAAAATGATACCGAGGCCTGGTACATAATTGATAATAGTTTGATGAATACTATACCTGATGCCTGGTCAATACATGAAAAGTTTATCCTTTTACCTATTAACAAATGGAATAATGAATACCAGAGGGTGAATATCGGTGGCATTAGTTGCGATCATTCCGACTATTATAATTCGGAAGATTTGAATCAGGAGGTTTTACTTCCCAAATGCACTAATGAAGATGAAGAACCTTTATATCTGGGATTCTTCCATACAGGAGCTTATCAGGATTCCATTAGCGGTTATGGTGGTATAAAACATTGTTTAATACCATCGCCTAAACATGTTATTATCGACAGAGACGAAAAGGGAAACTTTGTGGATTATGTATATAGGGAAGAGCAATCGGCTCCGGAAATGTTTAAAATTTTAGGCTATAATCAGGACAAATGAAAGTTTTTGGTGGCATAGATAATCCTTATTCCGACCATGATAAGGCAAAAGTATTGTTACAGTCGATACCTTACGACGGTACAAGCACCTGGGGTAAAGGTGCCGATAATGGTTTTGATGCATTCATAGAAGCATCCGAAAATATGGAACTTTATGATATTGAGACTGATAGCGAGGTATACAAGCAAGGTATTAATGTTATTGATTCCATCATGGAATCGTCATCAGCTGAGGCAGTTTTTAAGGCAACTTATTCTAATACAAAAGAACTTCTTAAAGGAAATAAATTCCTGACTTTTTTCGGTGGCGAACACTCCATAAGTATTGGAATTATAAAAGCCTTTTATGAAAAATTTGACAATTTAAGCGTTCTCCAGTTGGATGCACATGCCGATTTAAGATCATCTTATATGGGAACTCCCTATAATCATGCCTGCGCTTTACACGATGCAAGTTTGAATACAAATTTGGTTCAGGTGGGCATAAGAAGTATGGATATCAGCGAAATGAAATTTCTAAATAAAGACAAATGTTTTTTTGCTGAACAGATGTATGGAAACGACCATTGGATGCAAAAGTCAATTGACCTGCTGGGCGAAAAAGTTTATCTAACAATTGATTTGGATGTGTTTGATCCGTCCATAATGCCTGCCACTGGGACCCCGGAACCAGGAGGATTAAATTGGAACGACACAATAAAATATCTTAGAAAAGTTTTTGAACAAAAGGAAGTTGTTGGCTTCGACATAGTTGAATTAGCACCATTGGCAGAAAATAAAGCTCCGAACTTTTTAGCTTCAAAACTTTATTATAAACTACTTTCTTATAAATTTGAACTCTGATGGGTGAAAAAGGACATATAAGCAAATTCATGCTTGAGCATTATAAGCATTTTAATTCGGCAACAGTTGTGGATGCTGCAGAGGCTTATAAAAATCAGTTAAATAGCGGCAATAAAATGATGATAACTCTTGCCGGTGCAATGAGTACAGCTGAACTGGGGAGATCGCTGGCGGAAATTATTCGTCAGGATAAGGTTCATATTATAAGTTGTACAGGGGCAAATCTGGAAGAAGACATCATGAATCTGGTAGCACATTCACATTATAAACGCGTGCCCGAATATCGTGATTTTACACCTCAGCAGGAATGGGATTTGCTGGAAAAAGGACTTAATAGGGTTACCGATACATGCATTCCTGAAGAAGAAGCATTCAGAAGATTACAACAACATATTTTTAAAATCTGGAAAGATGCCGAGGAGGCTGGAGAGAGATATTTACCTCATGAGTTTATGTATAAAATGTTGTTGTCAGGAGTGTTGGAGCAATATTATGAAATAGATCCCAAAAACAGTTGGATGCTGGCAGCAGCTGAAAAAAATCTGCCTATAGTAGTTCCCGGATGGGAAGATTCTACAATGGGAAATATATTTGCTTCCTATTGCGTAAAAGGTGATTTAAAACCATCTACCATGAAATCAGGGATTGAATATATGACCTTCCTTGCCGATTGGTATACCGAAAATACTAAAGATAATCAAATAGGATTTTTCCAGATAGGTGGCGGAATAGCAGGCGATTTCCCCATTTGTGTAGTGCCAATGCTATATCAGGATTTGGAGAGAACTGATACTCCTTTCTGGAGCTATTTCTGTCAGGTTTCCGATTCCACAACAAGTTATGGTTCATATTCAGGAGCAGTACCTAATGAAAAAATTACCTGGGGAAAACTTGATATTGACACACCCAAATTTATTATTGAATCGGATGCTACTATTGTAGCACCCTTAATTTTTGCATATTTATTAAATTGGTAAACATATTGATAATGGAAAATACAAATAAGTTACGTGTTATTAAAGATTATGAAAAGTTAGACACTGACCTTCAGGAACAAATTAAATTGGTTTATCCCGAAGGATTTAGTCAGCATTTAATTGAATTCAGCAATGCGAAAGGCGAAAAAGTAAGTGCCCTTAGATTTGAAACTTTCGAAAAAATATATTTAGTGCGAATGTCTATCAAAACTGCTGAAAGACTTATTGAAGAAGATTCGGATTACGATGATGATGGTATGCTAAAACAAAATATCAAAGAAAAGTATGAAGATGAGTATGCCGACATAGAATATCTTTCAGAAAATGAAAATTATGATGAAAGTAGCGATGACTTCGACGATTAAATAAATTAAATCAAAAAACTATGGAATTTCCAAAACTAATCCACGGCATGTGGAGATTAAATGATTGGAATTTCTCCGACAATCAACTTCTGGGTTTTGTTGAAGAATTGCTTGATTTAGGAATCGATACAATTGACAATGCTGATATTTATGGTGGATATACCTGCGAGGCTATGTTTGGCAACATTCTGAAAATGAAGCCCTCTTTGCGCCATAAAATAAAACTCATTACAAAATGTGGTATTAAATTAAACATAGATAAATATCCTGAAAGGAGTATAAAAACTTATGATTATTCTTATGATCATATACTAACTTCGGTAGAAAATTCACTCAGATATTTAAATACAGATTTTATTGATTTATTACTTCTTCACCGTCCTTCTCCAATGATGAATGCTGAAGAAGTGGCCAAAGCATTTTCTAAACTCACGGAAGAAGGTAAAGTTCTTAATTTTGGCGTTTCAAATTTCAATCCACTCCAATACCAATTGCTAAATTCTGTTGTCGACAAGAAACTTATAAACAATCAAGTGGAGATTTCGCCATTTCATCTGGAGCACTTCGATAATGGTAATTTGGAGTTCTTTCAGAAGGAAAAAATTATTCCAACATCATGGTCGCCACTTGCTGGTGGACGGATATTTAACCCCCAAACTGAAAGGGAAATTGAAATAAAAAATACAATGGTAGAAGTTGGGGAAGAATTGGGAACCGACAAATTAGACCAGGTGGCCTTGGCATGGCTTTTTGCTCATCCATCCGGAATTATTCCAATTTTAGGATCTGGCAATATTAACAGAATAAAAAGTGCAGTGGCCTCCATAGAATTGAAAATTAATCTTGAACAGTGGTTTAAAATATATAATGCCTCCAGAGGAGAAGAACTACCATAGTAAGTAGTTTCAAATATATTCTTTTCAATAAATTCATATCTTTATTTATTGTTTATTGCCAGGTGTTAAATCTTCGCAACCGTTTGCAAAAGCATTAATATTAATAAGTTATACTTTGAACCATAATTAATTGTCTATATTACAACCAATAGCAAATTTCAAACATTTATTTTAAGAAATTTGCACATAATTTTTAATGAAAGAAGCATAAAAATGCCACACAAAAATATTGATGCAATAATCTTCGATTTAGATGGAGTTATCACAAAAACTGCTGATGTTCACAGTCGTGCCTGGAAAAAAATGTTCGATGAATTTCTGGAAGCAAGGGCAGAAAAATCCAAATCTGATTTTATAGAATTTACCTCAAAAGATTATCTGGACTATGTTGACGGTAAACCACGTTATGAAGGTGTAAAATCCTTTTTAAAATCGCGGGGAATAGAAATGGAATTTGGTAGTCCGGATGACTCTCCAGAGCTAATGACTGTTTGTGGTTTAGGAAATCGAAAAAACAAAGCATTCAATGAAGTTTTAAAAATTGAGGGTGTAAGTGTTTATCCTTCTACCGTTGAATTAATGGAACGCCTGCATAAAGAAGGCATTAGACTAGGCGTTGCTTCTTCAAGTAAAAATTGTGAGGCTGTATTAAAAGCTGCTAATCTTACCCACCTTGTGGAAACGCGTGTGGATGGTGTTGTTTCAGCAGAAATGGGCTTAAATGGGAAACCTGCACCTGATATCTTTACTACCGCTGCTAAAAATTTAAATGCTGATATTTCAAGGTCTGTGGTAGTAGAAGATGCTTCCTCTGGTGTTGCTGCCGGAAAAAACGGCAATTTCGGATTGGTACTTGGTCTGGCAAGAGAGAACAATGAAACTGCACTTTATGTAAATGGTGCTGATGTTGTTGTAAATGATATTGAAGAATATAATTTCGAAGCCATTGAAAACTGGTTCGAAACTGATAAAGAGAAAGATAGTTGGGAACTGAAATATTATGATTTCGACCAAAAAAAGGAAAAGTCGAGAGAAGCACTTTTAACCGTGGGAAACGGATATTTTGGGACCCGCGGTGCACTCGAAGAGTCATATGCAAATGAAAATAACTATCCTGGTACTTATATTGCAGGTATGTATAATCGGCTTACAACTCAGGTTGCCGATAGAGATATTGTAAACGAAGACTTTGTGAATGTTCCCAACTGGCTGTGCATCAGATTTAAAATTGAAGATGAACCATGGTTTTTTCCAACATCTGAAAATATAGTTTACTTACACCGGAGTCTGAATTTAAAAACTGGATTACTTACGCGCAGCATGAAAGTTGTTGATGAAGAGGGCCGTGAAACCCTGATAGAATCAGAGCGTGTTGCAAGCATGTACAACCCTCATATAGGAGCAATTAATTATAAACTTACTGCTCTAAACTATACTGCAAACATCAGCATTGCTTCTGCTATTGACGGCACTATTATAAATGAAGGTGTTGAAAGATATAAAAGCCTGAATTCAAAACACCTGACAGCTGTTGAGCAGGGAGGAGAGAACAATTTATCTTTTCTTAAAGTAAAAACAAATCAATCGGGAATTGAAATTGCAATGGCTTCAAAAATGGAGTGCAGCAAGCAAGTTCAATATGGAGTTAGTTCTGACGAAGGCATCGTTTACACCTATGTGGACTACCCTATACAAATGGGGAAAAGCATTCAATTCGAAAAAGTTGTAAGTATATATTCTTCTTTGGAAACAACTGATGATGTTTTGGAAACAGCAAAGCAAACAGTGAATTCATCAAGCGATTTTCAGGGCATTTATTCAGCAAGTAAACTATCATGGGCAGAATTATGGCAAAAGGCTGATATAAAAGTAAGTGGCGATCGAAAGTCGCAAATGCTCTTGCGTTTGCATATTTATCATCTTTTGGTTTCTGCATCAAACCACAATCAGAAACTGGATGCAAGTATTACTGCAAGAGGCCTTCATGGAGAAGCCTACAGAGGTCATATCTTTTGGGATGAGTTATTCATACTACCATTTTACAATATTCATTTTCCGAAAACTGCTCGTGAAATTTTGATGTATCGTTATCGTCGTTTAGACAAGGCACGTGAATATGCTAAGCAATATGGATACAAAGGCGCTATGTACCCATGGCAGAGTGGAAGCGACGGAAGTGAAGAAACACAAATCGTACATTTAAATCCGGTTTCCGGTAAATGGGGCGATGACCATAGTTCATTGCAACGCCATGTTTCTCTGGCAATTGCATATAATGTTTGGCAATATGTGAATACCACCAACGATATCGACTTCTTAAAAAATTATGGAGCTGAAATGATATTGGAAATAGCCCGTTTCTGGGCTTCCAAATCCCAATTCGACGAAGAAACAAACAAGTATTCCATTGCAGATGTTATGGGGCCAGATGAGTTTCATGAGTCTTATCCTGATGCTGAAAAAGGTGGACTAAAAGACAATGCCTATACCAACCTTATGACAGCCTGGCTCTTTTCAAAAGTGCCTGAAGTTCTGGAACTAATATGGGACGACGCTTCCTCAATAATGCAAAAAATAAATCTTTCAGAGTCTGAACTGGAAAAATGGAGTGATATAGAGCATAAGTTAAAACTAATTATTAACGATGACGATATCATCTCACAATATGATGGATATTTTGAATTAAAAGAACTGGATTGGGATTACTTCAGAAATAAATATGGTAATGTTTACCGAATGGATAGGCTTTTAAAGGCAGAAGGAAAATCAGCTGACGATTATAAAGTTGCAAAACAGGCTGATACTCTCATGACATTCTATAATCTGAATAAGTCGACTGTAGATAAACTTATGGAAGATTTATCATATAATCTTAGTGAAGATTATCTTGAGAAAAACCTCGACTATTATCTGCAAAGAACCTCCCACGGCTCTACTTTAAGCAGGGTTGTTCATGCGCAGCTTGCACAGATAATTGGTAATGAAAAACTATCATGGGAACTTTACTCAGATGCCCTTGCCAGTGATTATAACGATATCCAGGGAGGAACAACATCCGAAGGCATACATGCAGGTGTAATGGCAGGTACAATTATGATCGCCATCTCTACTTTTGCAGGAATTGACATAAGAGGAGAAATTCTAAATGTAAATCCTAAACTTCCTGAAAACTGGAAAGAAATTAGTTTTAATATTACATTCAAATCGGTTAATTATAAATTTAATATTTCCAAAGAAAATCTAGAAGTAACTGCTGATAAAGAAGCAATTATAAAGTTTAATAACGAAGTATTCAGCCTAAAGGCTAAAAAAACCACTATTTTAAATATTCAATAAAAACTATTCAATATGTTAGAAGATGTTTTATTAATACAAGACAAACACCGGGAAGCAGCCTCTATTATTGTAAGCGAAATTCTGGAAAGAAAAGATAAGGAAAAATATATTGTTGCAATTTCCGGAGAATCCGGTTCCGGTAAATCGGAGCTGACACATGTGGTTGCTAAAGAACTTTTTAATAAAGGCATTAAAGTTAAGCCTGTGCATATTGACAACTTTTATAATACTCATCCTTTGGAGCGTCAGGAGTTCAGAAAAAAACATGGAGTGGAAAATGTTGTGGGATTAGGAGAATACTTGTGGGACGACATAAATAAAACCGTTCAGAAATTTTACAATAATGAAAAGGCAAGTATGCCATGTGTGGATTTGGTAACTCAGAATATAGACACCCTGACCACTGATTTCAATGGAGTTGAAGTTTTGGTTGTTGACGGCTTATATGCAATAAATATTGAGGGTGTGGATTTGGGTGTTTTTATCGAATTAACTTACCATGAAACAAAAAAAGCCCAATCCAACAGAGGTAAAGAAAAAACTGATGAGTTGAGATTTAAAGTGCTTGAACAAGAACATCAAACTGTATTAGGCCTAAAACCAAAAGCCGACCTGCTAATAAACATGGACTACAAAGTAGTAAAAGTTAAATAATCACTTTTTAGTACAGGCAAAATAAAGGTTTTGTGTTTTTATTATATTTACAGTTCTAAAATTGGTTTGAACTGTTGATTTAAATACAAACCTTTTACTATGTTACATAAGTGTTACTCTTATAATCTTTTATTGGGTTTTGTAAGTTTTTACAATCGTAAAACCGTATTAGCTAAAAAAGATTTTTCAGTTATCGCTTGCTTGAAATTTGCACTTATAATTTTCGAACTGAATTCCAAACCTGATAATTATGCCTGAAAATACCATAGTAAAAATACGCGGTCTTTGTAAAAGTTTTGATGGCATTATCGCCCTCAATAATCTTGATATGGAGGTTAAAAAAGGCGATATCTATGGATTTTTAGGACCTAACGGTTCAGGTAAAAGTACAACCATAAAGGCGCTGCTAACTTTAGTGAAACCCGAAATGGGAGATATTGAAGTATTTGGGCAAGACCTTAATATTAATGCAAAATCCATTTTAAAACGAATAGGGTCAATAATAGAAAAGCCTGGATTTTACGAGCGTATCAGTGCAATGAATAACTTGAAGTTGCTTGCCAAATATTCAGATATAAAAATCACTGAGAAAGAACTTATAGAAATATTTGACACGGTTGGGCTTTCCGACAGAAAAGAAAGCAAGGTAGGATCATATTCACATGGAATGAAGCAAAGGCTAGGTTTTGCGCAGGCAATAATGCATAAACCTGAATTACTAATATTAGATGAGCCCTTTGGCGGACTCGATCCTAAAGGCTCACGCGATATGCGTAAACTAATATTAAAGTTGAATAAAGAAAAAGGTACAACTATAGTCTTGTCATCTCATCATATCGATGAAATAGAAAATATTGCGAACAGAATGATAATAATAAATAAAGGTAGTTCTGTATGCGAAGGCAGTGTAAAAGAGATAGTTGAGAATAATAAAATGAGTATCATAATAATTGTTGATGAGCCTGCAGAAGCTTTAAAAAAATTAAAAGCCAGTAGACTACCCATAGAAAATATTTCATTAGTAAGTAATGTGATAAAATTAAACTGCAGTCATGATGCAATTCCCTTCATAAATCAGTATCTGCAATTATCCGGATTTAAGATTTATGAAATAAGAAAAGAGAAGGCCTTGGAAAATTATTACTTAACTTTCACCTGATGATGAAAATATTAATGCTTGAAATATATAAAGTATTCATTCGGAGGCGCTCTTACATTGCTTTCGGAGCTATATTGTTTATCATTGTTTTATTGCTTCTGGCAGTAAATTATGAAGCAAAAAATGTTCTCGATTTCATGACTTCAAATCTCAAGGAGTCCTTTAGTTTTCAGGGAAATCTTGTAAATGGCAACCTTTATGCACATATTGTTATGAGATCATTGTGGGTGCATATTCCAATGCTGGTAGTTTTGGTAACAGGCGACTTGGTTTCCGGTGAATATCAATCCGGCACATTCCGTCTTATTTTAAGCCGACCAGTTAGCAGATTCAGTATTATTACTTCCAAGTTTATTTCCGGATGGATATATGTTTTACTAATAGTTGTATTTCTTGCCGTTTTAAGTTTAGGCTTAGGTTATTTATTCCTAGGCAATGGGGATTTACTGGTCACCAATAATACCATAAATATTTTTAATTCAGATGATGTACTTTGGCGCTTTGGTTTGGCATATTCATTTGGTCTGCTGAGCATGTTAACAGTGGCATCATTATCAATGTTTTTATCAACTATTTTTAATAATTCTGTTACTGCTGTTCTTGCTTCTTTAGCATTAGTAATAGTACTTACATTTTTATCCACTTTTAATATTCCGGTCATAAATTCAATAAAACCATTTTTGTTTACATCCTATATGGGTGGCTGGGATTCATTCTTCACTTTCAATATTGATTTTGGAAAAATTATTTTAGAGTCGGTTTTACTTTTAGTACATATAATAATTTTCTATTTGCTTGGTCTTTATGTTTTTATTAAAAAGGATATACTTACATAATTGAATATGAGTCTTCTAACTAAAATAAATATTGTTCTATTTGTTCTAACAACATTTTATGTTAATGCTCAGGATGTCGACCCTTATATGATACTCGACTCCGCACAATATAAAATTAAAAATGTTGAGTCGTACACTGCCGATGCAATAATAGATATTGATGTTGACTTTCTTCGTATGGAGCCCAAAGAAGCCAAAGTAAGTTATAAATACCCTAACAAACTGGATATTGATTCAAAGGGGTTTATGATGATACCAAAATATGGCTTTAGACCTTTCATGAAAACTGTTAATAGCGAAGACAATCAGGCAGTATTTACAGGACACGAAACCATCAATGATAATGATTGCTATATAATAACATTATTGCCTAAGGCAAATGGAAAATTAGTAATGCTTAAATTATGGGTAAGAACCAGCGACTATTTGATTCAGAGAAGTGAAACATTTACAAGGCGTAATGGAAATTTCCTAATCGACTTTGAATATGAAAATGAAATACTTCCATCTAAAATGATATTTCATTTTGAAACCAAAGGTATAAATATGCCATGGAAAATAATGGGAAACAGCATAGAAGTTGATAAATCCAAATTGAATGATGAAGAATTGGAAACAGGAAAAGTTACTATAAGTTTTAGTAA
>PKTD01000157.1 GCA_002869315.1 Marinilabiliales bacterium
ATATCTTTCTTCTCAGTATACTGAAGAGTTTCGCCTTTATGTTCAAAGGTGTACTGATTGCTTCTGCCTTTGGTGAGTATCTCTTTGTTTGGTCTGGCAACTCTAATATAAATGGTTTTATTGCCTGCCTCAACTATGGAATTGGCGCTCAAAGTAAAACATACTTTAATCCTGTCGGTACGACGAATCTTATCAGTCTTTACTTCGCTGCCGCTACCTTTTACCCTATAGGCTCCTGCATCCAGATTGTAGGTTCCTAATATGGAGGCTTCCTCCACCTTGCCGCTGAGTTCCTCAGTTTTGGTGCTCAGATTTTGGTTGCGCCTTCTTTCAATCTGTATCTCCTCCTTCATCTGAAGATTTTCCTCAGTAAGAGCAGTATTTACAGTATATAGGGAGTCCATCTGGCGCACATAATTTTGTGATACCACCTGTAAGCGTGATAATTTCTTCTTAATCTTATAATACTCCCACTTATAGTTCAGGAGATTTTTGATTTCCTTGGCATCCGACTTTATGATGCTGTCCATTACCATAAGAGAATCGGAAACTTCACCATAGGAAGCCTTAATTTGTTCATGTTCCTGTAGAAGATTGTCTAACTCTTCAACCAACTCCAGCCTTTGGGCTTCTTTCTCCGCCACTAGTCCGCTGAGTTCCTTTTTGATGGAAATCATATAAATTGACAATCCTATAATTCCCAGGGCAAGAACTACCAATACAATATACATCCATAAGTTGTTATTCTTATGTTTTATCTGCTGAATTCCGTTATTTTGATCTTCCATGACTCTCAATTTTTATATTGCAAAAATACAGAGGATTAAATCTATTTGCAAATGTTTACACAATGATAAAAAATAACTTACAATTTTAACGCCACTATTTCTCAGAAATTATGGAATTAATAATTTTTATGAAAGAAAAGCCTCCTTAAAAAAACTCTGTAAATTTAATTAATTATATATCTATCACCCTCTATTTCAATAACTTTCTTTAAATATTCTTTGCTGTAAGGATGTGCATTTATGCGATAATTGGAATCCTTCACATAACCGTCATTATATTTGCTTATGAGTTCATTTCCCAGTTTTATCCAGGCATTGTGAACTTTGTTTCCGCTATTAACGGAATAGTTATTCAGATAAAGCATCCTGTTTTTATCATCCATTTTCAATGCAGCAGCCTCTACTGCCTTTTGCATGATAAGGAATTCGTTTTCCAATTGTGACTGTATTTCTTTTATGTCATTTACCATAAGGTCATAACGTATCATGGCGAAATTGGCCACAAAATTAAATGCCCACCAGGCCGACTCATCAGAATAGTGATTTATATCGCCTGTGGCGAATGGTTTTGGAATAACAGTATTATTACAATAAATAGGAAAATAGCAATTGGTATAGGTATCGTCCACGGCAAACCAGCAGATTCCTCCTATTTCATCGGGAAGATAGTTCCGCAACTGAGCCACATAGGAAAAGGCTGTATTATATGTGGATATGGGTCTTTCCCAGCTGTATTTCTGTCCGTTAACTTCCCATTCCAGCGGTCGTGGTCGGTTTGGGTTACCAGAAGGGCCAGCAGCAATATCTTTTCTCATATCAAATTCGGTACCCTCATAATGGTCGCGCACCAGTGAAAAGACATCCTGTAGTTTTAGTTTTTTATCTGGTTTGATAAATAGTGGATATGGTTTCGCTCCCTTTTTATTGCGGTGGTAATCAGGACTAAATTCTGCCGATGGTGCTGCCCTGCGGAAGATGCTCCAAACACGTGTTTCGGTATATTTTAAATGGGCTGTGGAAGGCGGATCATAAACATCATTGAAACGAAATGCACCATCCGTTTCGGGATTATAGAGTCCTTTTTCCTTTGCAAAGTCGATTATATTCTCCGAATACAAACAATTCTCAGGATCATCCAAAGGGAATTCCCCTATGCGGGCATGGTTGGCATGGGCCGTCATATATCCATCGGGCACACGACGGGCTACCCAAATGGCTCCTCCTTTGCCTCCTGTGCCTATCATCTCCAGCAGCCAGGCCTCATTGGGGTCGGCTATGGAAAAACTCTCGCCTTCG
>PKTD01000021.1 GCA_002869315.1 Marinilabiliales bacterium
GATTTTGAATTAAAACCTACATCATATAGTATTTCAAGCACTGTAAACTTATTTTTCTTTTCATCACTTAATAATTCCATTGCCTTTCTTATCCGAAAGCCATTAACGAAATCGAAAAAATGTTGGTTTAATTCATGATTTATCAATAATGACAACTCCTTAACGGGCATGCCTATTTGTTTGGAAAGATCATATACAGTCAATGAGGGATCTAAAAACGGCTCATTTTCAGTCATATAATCGTTTATTAATTGAGTTTTTTTATTAAAGTATGTTGCATTGCCAAAATTATCAACACTGTCACTTTTATCTTCTTTGTTTTTATCACTTATAAAATTATCTACTAATTGTAATTTTGAGTCAACACCTCTGAATATTTCCGGATGAATCATAGTTTTAAAAACAAGCCATATTATATAAGCCATCGATACTAATGATGTTATAAACATAGAATAATAATATGTCTCTTCAGAGCCAAAGAACAAAAAAAGATTTTTTAATGAAGCTATAGCAAATTCAACACTAAAAATTATTAATAAACTAAACAACCACTTATAATTTATAAGGCTGGCATTAGAGTAATTTTGAAGCAGGAGTTTTCTATACCTATTGACTGTAATAAACATGGCAATTAGGTATGCAATAATCTGACCATGAATTAGAAAATATGAAATTTGAACCTCCAACGCTCTATATTGGGTATTATCATCCATTTCAAAAAACTCAATCTGACCTTGCAAATCCTGGGAATAAAATCGGGGAACAAATATCAGTATGTCAATAATAAAGGGGATAGTGTGAAGCAATGATTTCCAGTTCAGACTAAAATTTGCATAAATAACAGATAATAAATAAAGATAAAGCAGTGGTATTTTAAAAAAAATCAAAGAACTCAGGAATAAACCAAGAGTAGGATAATTAGGATAAATATATGAACCTAAGAAAATACTATCGGAATCTATAGCACTCACAATTAAGAATGCCGCCAGCAACAGATTACTCAAATAATTTTTTGATCGAGCAGCAAGCAAAAAACCAGCCAGTAGTAAACTCACGAAAACAATAAGCAGAGAAAATATTTGCAGAATGCTTAATTCCATATTAGTAGTTTTGACCAAAAATAGTAAAATATGTTTAAGGTCAAAAAGAGGATAATTGCATATAATTATTAAAAAAAAGCCGACTAAAAAGTCGGCTTTAAACTGTGATCCCGGCAGGATTCGAACCTGCGACCCGCAGCTTAGAAGGCTGCTGCTCTATCCAGCTGAGCTACGAGACCATAGTGTTTCGGGCGGCAAAATTAATTATTTTTTTATATAAATAAACCTTTTACCCAAAATGTATTTAAATTAATTTAATTTATTTCCTGTAAATATTTTCGACTTAGCCTTTTCTCGTATTTCTCCTTCCATTAATCCTGTGGAACCATTTAATCCGGCGTGTGCAGATTCGTAAGAATAAATCCTGAGATTTACGTTAATAGGTCCCCTTACACCTTGTCCAAGTTTTGGATTTACAGTAAATTGAACAACAATGGCCTTGCCTTCTTTTTTTGCCATCATGGAATAAGCCGTAATTTCTCCATCAACGGTTATTCCTCCTATTCCATTCGGGCCACCGCCAAAACCATTTGCAAACTGTATGGTTGCATGCTTATCCTTAACGTAAATGAAATTTATCTTGGGATCAACAGCTTGTCCATCAAAAAGGCTACCGGTAAATACATAGTCTTTTTTCTCAATAAACTTTTTTAGATCATTCCATTCCTGAAGAGCCTTCTCTTTCTTTTCCTGCTTTTTCTGTTGTTTGGTTTTACCTTCCTGAGCGTAAGTTCCAAAGCCAATTAACAAAGCTAACACAACTAATAAGATATTCCTTTTCATCTTTCTAAATTTTAATTAACAACAAAGCAAGTTCATTAATGCTTATAATAAGAAACTCAAGTCACTTCCACTTTTGTATTCCACTGGCTCCTTACCACATTCAAACAGACGCATATCTCTGCTGCCCTTTAGTATCATGCTATTACCGTTAACTAAAAGTAAACTTGCTTCTCTTAAACCTACAACTTTTATTCCAC
>PKTD01000063.1 GCA_002869315.1 Marinilabiliales bacterium
AGGATAATATTGTTGCCATTTGTGGCAATTTTATTAAACTTTCCATCACTGTCAGTTATTTCAATAATATTATAATTGTTCTTCAATAGTGCGCTAATGCTAATTAAGTTGTCTTTTTGTTCTGAAATTATATAAATATTGACTTTTTTATTTTTTTGTTTTTTATATTCAGGGTTTAATATTGTTCTTTCGTTTTTTAAAGATAGTATATGTTTTACCTTATCGATAAGATCTTTCTGATAAATATCTCCCTTTTGAACAATAAACTGAATATTAGCGAATTCTAGTTTTTTCAAATCATTTTTCGACAAGTCTTTTGCAGTTAGAATTATTATTGGGATATTCTTTGTCTTCTGGTTTATACTAATTGTTTTTAGTACTTCAAAACCATCAATACTTGGCATCATCAGGTCGAGAATTATACCATCAGGTATACTCATATCAATTAGTTTCAAGGCCTGTTCTCCGCCTATGGCAACTTCTAAATTAATATTTAAGTTTTCAAGTAAACCGGTCATTTGCTTTATAATATCCTCATTGTCATCTACCAGTAATATTTTTCTTTCAGAAAAATCATTTATATAATTGCTGGATGTTATATTGTTTGTCAATTTATCAGAGAATGGGGCTGTATATGCATCTTTGTTATGCCACTCAATAGGTACCTTAATTGTAAAAATACTGCCAACTCCTTTTTCGCTTTCGGCTGTTAATTCACCACCAAGCATTGTTATTAATTTGCGAGCTATTGCTAAACCCAAGCCTGTTCCTTCATATTTACGTGAACTAGTTCCATCGGATTGATGAAACTCATCAAATATGTCATGTAAGTCATTTTTTGAAATACCAATACCAGTGTCTTTAATAGATGTAATAATTGACTTATCTTCAACTCGGGTTTTAATCTCTACAAATCCACTTTCTGTAAATTTTATTGCATTACCAATAATATTCGTAAATACTTGATGCAATTTTAGTTCATCAGAATTAATTTTGGGAATATGTTCATCAAATATGATTTTATAATCTATGCCCTTTTCTTTGGCAAGAGGTTGTAGATTTTCATTTACCATACTTAGCATTTGTTTAAAGGAGAAGCGATTTGTATGGATATCCATCCTGCCGGCTTCAATTTTTGACAAATCCAAAATGCTATTTATAATCTCCAAAAGGTTTTTGCCGTTTCTATGAACAATTTCAAGGTAAGAGTATTCTTCTTCTTCGAGTTTTGATTTTGCTTCCAGTAATAGCACATGAGTGAGTGTTAATATCGAATTTAAGGGAGTTCTGAGTTCATGACTCATATTCGATAAAAATTCACTTTTTAATTTATTAGCTGATTCTACTTGTCTTTTCTGCTGTTCAAGAGTGATGTTTTGATTATGCAATTTATCAGCTGTAATTCTTAGTTCTTCCGATTGTTCTTCTAATTCTTCATTTTGCTCCTGAAGTTCTTCCGACTGTTCCTGTAATTCTTCTGACTGGGCCTCAAGTTTCTGATTTATTGTGCTTAAAGAACTTGCAAGCTGTTTAGTATGTTCATTTGCAATGAGGTTTGAATAAATTACATTTATATTGGTCCATGATCGTCTTAATAATTCTATAACATCATCCTTAAATTTTTCGGTATTAATTAGTGATATTATGGCCAGAATTTTATTGTTTACAATAATTGGAATACTTATTATTTCTTTTGGAGGTAATTCTCCAATAACTGTTTTATAATTAAAGTCTTTATTATCAGGAATTCGTTTATGATAAAAAATTGATTTTGATGAAATTACATTAGCAAATTCTCCTTCTGGATTTTCAGCACTGAATGATTCCAGAAGTTCTTTTTTTGCTCCTATTGATTCAAAGGCCTCAAATAGTTTATTGTCTTCATTATGAATATAAAAGCAACTGATTTTCGCATCACTAATTTGCATTAATTGTTTTAATAGTGATTTTGCAAAGTTCTTTTGAGAAGTTCTGCCTATCATCGACTTGGTAAGTATTGTGGTGTTTCTCTCAAGATTTAAAATGCTTTCAGTTTTATTAGCCATATTATTGAACTCCTCAGC
>PKTD01000195.1 GCA_002869315.1 Marinilabiliales bacterium
GCCGAAGTATTCTCCTTCAACTTCAAGTTTAGAATTATCAGCATAAATATTTAGATTCTCTATTTTTATGCCTCCGGGTATAAAACCTATAATATTGTTTGTATCAACCTTCCAATTTGAATTATTTATTACAACATCAGAATAGTCTATTGAAAAATTATCGAAAACAGAATCATGAACCATACTGCCTTTTAACAAGCCTCTGTTTTCCAGTTTTGAATTACTATTATTCCACTGAAAACTATATCCTAAATAATTATTCATCATTCGGGTATCGATATTTAAACTATCCAGACCCAAAACCGTTTTATCATAATCGCTACTATCTTTAAAAACTACTCTATCCGCTGAATAATTTAGATTTAAAAAATCACTATTGCTTGTTACAATTAGTGAATTACTTACCATATCAACACCAAAAACCGACATTGCTTCTGAGTATATTTGTGCATCAATAAGTTTGTTTACAAAGTCGATATCAGCATTTATCGTACTTCCATTCTCTATTTCTATACCATTGAATAAATGCTTATTAAAAAACTTTGGTTTTTTGAAATTTATACTGAAGGATACATTTTCATCTTCAGGATTAGGCATTGCGGGATCAAAAAATTTGTAATAAGAATCGATTAAAGAAAGTGTGGAATTAGCGACTGTTGTAATATTGAACTGACCACTTAAGGTGGCATCAGCAATAGTTGATTCCAACTTCAGTAAGTTATTATTATCTGAATTCCTATCTTTTGTAAAATTTAATAAACTCAATAAATACTCATCTTGTTTAAATTTCATGGAAAGATCCACAAGTTCCAATTCCAAATCCATTTCATTAATATCTTTTCCCTCTAGACTCAAACTAAGTCCTGAAGACAAAAGTAATGGCTCTCCCCAAAACCCAAGTTTATAAATATCAGCCCTCTTAATATTTGAATTAAGATCTAGGCTATACTTGTTAATATTGAAGTTAAAGTCACCAAAAGCAAGCATTTTTTTATCGGCAACTCTATAATTTGATTTGACAATATTATCTTTAATATTTCCTTTGAATCTGAGCCTTTTCAAGTCATTATTAAGTAGAAATATATCTGAAATAATTAATTCATAATCATAAGTGAGTTTATCAGGATAAATGCCTTTTATTTCCAATTTGCTATTAAAGGATGCTCTACCCATTAGATCTTGCATTTCCAACAGCTTACCAATATGAAAGCCATTAGCATTAACACTACCAACTAGAGAAATACTATCGTTTTTACCCTCATTAAAAACGATATTTGAATTTATACTGGATTCATCATAAAACAACTGAATATTACTCTCAAAATCCGTGTAATAACCTTTAAAATTGCCACTTAGATTAATTACTTCATTACATTTAATATTAAATGGTAAGTTCAAATAATTACCCTCAATGGGTAGATTAAAAGACTGAATATCACAAATAGTTGTATTGAAGTCCTGTATTCCAAGTTGTATGTATGATGTAAAAAAGTCGGGCAGTCCTCTAATATAAAATCCCCCAGTTACTTTTGTATTATCACCATATTCAATTACCAGATTATTACCACTTAACTCTCTTACTGTGCCTATACCACTTCCTGTAACTTTGATAACATTAGGCATTTCAAACATAATATCTGAGAAATAACCCAATTCAGCCATATTTATTTCAGAAGACTTTATGGTAGTTTTCATCAAGACCGAATCCAGGAATTCACTCATATCTGAATAAGATTTATAATTGAAATCCAAATCGAAATCAAGTGAAGATTTCTCAGTATTCAGAATTGTATTATTAACCTCCATTAATGTGGAACTAATAGAGAACTTAGTAGATACATTTTCGACTTTAAGCCCACTTTTTTCCTGAGTTTGCAACATAATTATATCAATCATCAGTGAGTCATTAATCAAATCGAAATCTTTTAGAATTGCATTTATACCAAAGTAATCCATATCCCCATAGTCCATTCCCCTTTCTGTTTGATAGTCCATGGATTCATCATAAAACCTAAAACGCCCATTTTTTAGGGTAATATTATCTATTTTCAATTCAAATTCA
>PKTD01000317.1 GCA_002869315.1 Marinilabiliales bacterium
CGTATTTGCCTGCTGCTCCGGGGTTAATATGCAAAAGATTATATCGGTAGTCGTTAATTATTTTAAGTATATGTGAATGCCCTGAAATAAATAATTTTGGATTTTCCTCTTTTATTTTCTGACTAATACCTTTTGCATACCGGCCAGGGTAGCCTCCAATATGTGTCATCATAACTTTTACATCTTCACAGAAGAAGATTTCAGTTTCAGGCAATAATCTCAAATGACCTCCATCAATATTACCATATACAGCTCGCAGCGGTTTAAATGACTTTAACTGATCAGCTGTTTCTATATTTCCTATATCACCGGCATGCCATATTTCATCACAATCTTTAAAAAATGAAAATATTTTAGGATGCAGGTAACTGTGTGTGTCACTTAATAATCCAATTCTAGTCATTATTAAAATGAATAACCAATACCAACCATCAGCATTTGCTTAAATTGCGTACGCGGTCCTAAAGGATTGTCATTTGCATCTTTTATAATAACATCATCATCATAAATAAGTTCAGTAGAGATATTTACATTTAACCAGCTATTAACTTTAAGTGCTATCATAGTCTGCCAGTTAACATCAATGTTTTGTGGATTGTCAAGATAATCGGAGAACATCTCTAATTTTGTTGAAAGGTTTACATTTTTAGCAATATCATAACCTAAAGTCATCAGTAATTTGGCACCGAAGGCTGCTTTATATTGCTTGGCATTTTGTACCACATTGTTAACTGTGTCAGCAGGAGTAAGTCCAAATGATCCTTTATTTGCAAGATCTTGGTCCATAACTACAATAAACCTTGGTGTTGCTGGTGAAATATTAACACTGAAATGTTTATTTGGTTTATAACTTATACCAGGTCCCAAGTCAATATAAGCAGGAGCCATAAATCCAGAAATATGATTAGAAGAGTCGTTTGCATAATCATAGCCTTTGGCAAACTGTGATTTAAATGTTAAGACTGCTGAAATGGACCAATGCTTTTTAAAAGTGTAATCGTAAGCAGAAATAAACTCTATTTTATCTTCCGTCTTCATTGGATCAGCTTTGCCAATGATACTATATCCCAATGCTAGATCCAGCCAGTTTGTCCACGATTTTTTGTCCTTTTTATAATCAGCATTCATAGTGTATTTTCCTACTGCTGTAATGGAATTTTCACCTCCAGCTGACCAGTTGGAAAAATAGCTTTGAGAAAAGTTTAAACTAGCTTTGCCTTTAATTGTCCAGTTTTTAATAGTATCGTTCTGTGAAAATAAACTAATACTCATAAATATTAAAATTGAAAGTAATAATTTTTTCATTATTAAAATTTTGTAATTAATTAAAATAGAATTTATTATGTTGATATTTTTAATTTGTCAATTCTGTTCAAAAAAATGCAAATATAAATTATTCTTCAATTATCAGAAACCGGAATTCGTTTGGTTTGGAATATAATTACCATTTCCGTCCAAAGCAAGGCGAAATTCAATAAATAGTTGCTTACGACTTCTTACTACTTTTCCGTTTTTTATCGCAGCTACCCATTTTATATCACTTACAATTCGAAGAGCCTCTTCAGTACAACCTCCACCTACTGTCTGTTCAACAATTATATTTGAAGGTAAGCCGCTGGTTTCAATCACAAAGTTTATTATTACTTTTCCCTCTATTCCTAACTCTACTGCTTGTTTAGGATAATGCATTTCTGAGTATATATATTTGTATAGGTTGTTTATTCCGCGAGGTAAGATTGGCTCTGCAATTGTATCTATTTGTTTGATTCCATATATATGATAAGAAGTGTCGTAAGCTAAGTCCAGTTTTTTAGGAAAATTTGTTCTCCTTTTTAAAATTTTATTGTATTTCTTTACCTTAAAAGTTAACTCAAAGGATGCATTACCTTCAATGGGTATTCCATAGTCCAGTGCCGGCTCCCACTCAATGAGATTAAATAGTCTGAGTGCTTCTTTATCAAGTTCATTATTTACAGATTTAATAATTCTTTTTGATATAACATTGCCAGATTTATCAGTATAGAAATTAATTTCAACTGTACCCTCTTCTCCTGCTTTTAATGAGTTTTCAGTATAAACACAATTTGTCTCCAGAAAATGTTTATACATCTTTTTATTCATCTTGGGTATGGGGTTTCTGCTGCTTTGAGCAAAACCATATACATTCATTAATATGAAACTTATTAAACTGAAAAAAAGAAACTTGGTTTTCATTAGTTTTGTATTGAATTTTAAAATTACAATATTTTTAGATTATAATTACTTTTACAGCCGATTATTAGTGCCCTTGATTATTTTGCGTCGCAATTATTTATAATTTTACTAAAAAAAATATGGAATTCTTTTATTTACTGGTGGGGATTATTCTGGCTGGCTTTGCTGTATTTGTAGTTATGCGTAATATTCAGAAAGCCAGACTGCTGGAAGCGACTAACAATAAAGACAAAGAAGTTGAAAGTGTGCGCTTAGATTATATAAATCTAGACAAAGATTATACTGTTTTAAAAAGTAATATTGATGAGAAAGAAAAATTAATTTCAGAACTTGAAAATAAACTAAATAATGAATCTGTTTCTCGACAAAAAGCGGATACAATTATTGCAACTTTGACTTCTGAAAAAAATGCTCTGGAAACTAGTATACTAAAACAGGAAGCTCAGTTAAAAGAATTAAGTTCGAAACTTGAGAAACTTAATGCTGACAATCAAAATATCGAAAGAGAGTTGATTATTCATAAGGAGGAGAATAAGTCTCTCAGTGAAAAACTGGAAACTGAACGAAAACAGTTAAACGACATTCAGGAAAAGTTTAAAGCTGAATTTGAAAATCTTGCCCATAAAATACTACAATCAAATACTAAAGAGTTTAGCACGGCTTCATTAAAAAACCTTAGTGATGTTTTGAGCCCTCTTAAGGAAAAGTTAAATAGTTTTGAAAAAAAGGTAGAGGACACTTATGAAAAAGGTCTTAAGGATCAATCGAGCCTAAAAGCTGAATTATTGCGACTACATGAATTAAGTATGAAACTTGATGAGGATGCACAGAATTTAACAAGGGCTTTAAAATCCGATACAAAAAAGCAAGGCAATTGGGGAGAAATAATCCTGGAGAGAGTTTTGGAAAGATCCGGCTTATCAAAAGATCAGGAGTATTTTATTCAACATACTGCACATGATGAAACAGGTCGTGTTTTTCGTCCTGATGTTGTTGTGAAACTGCCTGATGATAAGCATATAGTAATTGACTCTAAAGTTTCATTAACAGCTTATACTCAATATGTTTCAGAGGATGAAGAAACTAAAAAAGAAGTTGCACTTAAACTGCACCTAAATTCCATAAAAAAACATATCAAAGAATTGAGTTCAAAAAGTTATGATAGTTTATCTGAGTTTAATTCACCGGATTTTGTATTAATGTTTATGCCAATTGAACCAGCATTTGCTCTTGCTGTTCAAACTGATCCTGAATTGTTTAATTATGCATGGAAAGAAAGAGTAGTAATAGTTAGTCCTACCACGCTATTGGCAACTTTACGCACAGTGGCCTCCATTTGGAAATATGAAAAACAAAACCAAAACGCCCTTGAAATAGCAGAAAGGGGAGGGCGTTTATATGATAAGTTTGTGAACTTCATTAAGGATATGGAATCAATAGGGCTAAACCTTAATAGGGCAACTAAAGCCTATGATGATGCTAATAAAAAGTTAAGTAGCGGTAGTGGAAATATATTACGACAGGTAGAACAATTAAAAAAAATGGGAGTTAACACTAAAGCTAATCTGCCTGATAAATATTTGATAGACAATGAATAATAGGGAAAAAGACAAACAGGAAATGATTTATGGTATCCACCCTCTAATGGAGGCTGTGGATGCGGGAAAGGAAATTGAAAAAGTGCTTATTCAAAAAGGCCTTAGAAGTGATGGTTTTAAAGAATTAATGGCTTTACTTAAAGAATTGTCAGTCCCTGTTCAATTTGTGCCAAGAGAGAAACTTAACCGACTTAGTAGAAAAAATCATCAGGGTGTTATAGCATTCATTTCTCCGGTAAGTTTTTATAAAATTGAAGATGTATTGCCTATGATTTTCGAGAAAGGGGAGAACCCCTTTTTTCTTATACTTGATAAGCTTACAGATGTTAGGAATTTTGGTGCTATTTTACGAACCGCAGAATCGGCTGGTGTTCATGCCGTGTTAATACCTACTAGAAATACAGCCCAACTTAATTCAGGCACTGTAAAGTCTTCTGCAGGGGCTATTTATAAGATCCCTATTTGCCGTAGTGAAAATCTTAAAGTAAGTATCAATTATTTGAAAGGAAGCGGTGTTAAAGTATGCGCTGCCACAGAAAAAGCCGATAAAAGTGTTTACGATGCTCAACTTTCAGGTCCACTTGCCATAATAATGGGATCGGAGGGAGAAGGAGTTTCTCCTGAATACTTAAAACAATGTGATGAAAAATTTGCAATCCCTATGCTTGGCGAAATAGGCTCACTAAATGTATCTGTAGCAAGTGGCGTAGTGCTTTATGAAGCAGTTAGGCAAAAGATAATTGCGGGATAACATAAAAAAATTGCACAAAAAAAACTCCGATTATATTAATAACCGGAGTTTTCCTTTAAGTTTTCGACTACTTCCTGATTGCCTCTTTAATTCTGGCTTTCTTACCTCTAAGGTTACGGAAGTAAAAAATTCTTGCACGACGTACAACACCTACTTTGTTTATAACAATCTCTTCTATGAAAGGAGATGAAATTGGGAAAATTCTTTCAACGCCAATTCCATTTGAAATTTTTCTTACGGTGAAGGTTTTAGTTGGACCACTTCCAACGAGCTGAATTACAACACCTTGAAATTTTTGCAATCTTTCTTTATTACCTTCTTTAATTTTATATGTTACAGTAATTGTATCTCCTGCAGAAAATTTTGGAAATTCCTTTACTTCTACTGTGTCTTCTACTAGTTTGATTAATTCGTTCTTGCCCATCACTTTAAAAGTTAAAAATGCTATCGTGAAAAATGAGTGCAAATATACATCTATTTATGAAATTGAAACAATATAATGCAATATTTTTTTATAATAGTTTAGTAGAATGTATTTATCAGATAATCAGAATGATATATTTTGTAGTTAAGCTTGTAATTAAGGTTTGTAAAAAATACTTAACTTGTTTTTCATTTTATGTAGTAAAATAATTTAAAAAATACTTCTAAAATCAATAGAAATTTTATTCCTATTCGTCGTATAAATTTGGTCTCCTGGACTTTGTTCTTTTTAGAGATTCTCTATGTTTCCATTCTTCTATTAGTTTATCATTTCCCGATAATAATATATCGGGAACTTTCCATCCTTTGAACTCACGAGGTCTTGTATATACTGGCGGTGAAACCAAACCATTTTGAAATGAGTCGGTTAATGCTGAAGTTTCGTCACCTAGAACTCCAGGAATTAACCTTATAATACTATCGGAAATAACAGCAGCTGCCAGTTCACCCCCTGAAAGCACATAGTTTCCGATGGAAATTTCTTTGGTAATATAGTGCTCTCTTATCCTTTCATCTATTCCCTTATAATGTCCGCAAAGAATTATAATGTTATCATACAGTGACATTTTATTTGCAAGTGATTGCTCCAGTATATCACCGTCAGGGCTTGTATATATTACCTCGTCATAGTTTCTTTGAGATTTTAAAAAATCAATTGCTTTGGAAATTGGCTCAATCATCATAACCATACCTGCTCCACCAGAGAATGCATAATCGTCGACTTTTTTATGTTTGTCATCTGTAAAATCTCTGAGCTGATGTAGATGAATTTCCACTAAACCTTTATCAATAGCCCTTTTTACTATTGATTCGGAAAAAGGACCTTGAAACATTTCCGGAAATATGGTGATGATGTCTATTCGCATTATAATGATTATTTCAGATTACAAAAATATGAATCATTTGTATTACTTAATCTTGATTTACTAATTTTGTTCTTATTTGTTATAGTATTTCCTTTTTATGAAACAAAACTTAATTAATCTACTGATAGTCATATTTATGACAGCCCTGTCTTTCATTTCTTGTAACAAGAAAGATTTACCGAAAACACTCGCCAAAGTTGAAATTGCTGATATTATCATTGGTGATACTTCATTAATTTGCAGCATTAGATTTTTAACTGATGGGAATGATGAAATTATTGCCAAAGGAGTTTGCTGGTCAACAACTAAAATGCCAATTATTAATAACAACAGAACGACTGATGGGGCAGGAAAGGAAGATTATCAATCAATTATAGAAGGTTTGATACAGACTGGAGTTTATTATGTAAGGCCGTATGCTGAAAATAGTATATGTATATCATATGGCGATATTATTAAAGTTCAAACACTTGAAGGTGATGGTAAACAAATAATAGATTATGATGGTAATATATACAATACAGTTGAAATAGGTAATCAAATATGGTCGACGAAAAATTCTTATGCTACACATTTTCAGAACGGTGATAATATTTATGAAAATAAGGATGCTGAATTGTATGAAACTGATTTATCAAATGACTCTTTGGTACAGCCAATAATTTATGGCATAAAAAATACTGCCTATTATGGAACAACATTCACATGGGAAAAAGTTGTTGACAAAAGAAATATATGCCCGAAAGGATGGCACCCTGCGAATAATGAGGATTGGCAACAATTAATCACCACACTAGGGGGACCTATAAATGCAGGTGCTAAAATGAAAGAAGTTGGTATTGAACATTGGCATAAACCAAATGTTGGAGCTACTAATGAGAGTGGATTTACAGCTTTACCAGGAGGATACAATAATTCAATATGGGTTGGTTTGTATGCTTTTTGGTGGTCGGCTGGTCAGGAATATGATTCTACCAATGCATATGGATGGTTTTTAAAATATGATGAAATCGAAGCCTATAATTTCTATGCTAATAAAAAAGTTGGTATGACGGTGAGATGTGTAAAGGATATTAATTAGTTATTTTATCCAAATTGTCTTCGCATTTGTGAACTCTCTTATACCAAGGCCAGCAAGTTCTCTGCCATAGCCCGATTGCTTGGTTCCACCGAAAGGTAATCTAGGATCTGATTTTGTCATTCCATTAATAAAAACCGCTCCAGCCTGTATATTGTTTGCTAAAAAAATTGCAGTTTCATTATTTTTAGTCCAAATACTCGCTCCCAGACCGTATATACTGTCATTGGCAATTTCAAGTATTTCATTTTTATCTTTAGCAGGTATTACAGTAGCTACCGGTCCAAATGTTTCTTCGTCATAAACAGGCATACCTTTTTTAATGTCTATAAGTAGTGTAGGCTCGTAAAATTTATTGTCTCTTCTTTTACCACCACATATTAGTTTCGCACCCATTTCTACGGATTTATTTACCTGATTTTCAATTGAATCGAGTAAGTCAGCTCGGGCCATCGGTCCTATGTCTGTCTTTTCATCCATCGGATCACCAAGATTTAGTGATTCTAACAGTAGTTTTTGTTGTTCTACGAATTCATCAAATATTATTTCTTCTACAATAAATCTTTTTGCTGATATGCAAACCTGACCCGAATTTAGCATGCGTGAAGAAACCCCTGTTTGGCAGGCAATATTGAAATCGGCATCTTTCATAACAATATAAGGGTCAGAGCCTCCAAGTTCCATAACCGACTTCTTCAAGTATTTGCCTGCCTGGGAGGCTACTGCGCTTCCTGCTTTCCTACTTCCAGTTAAAGTTACTCCACTAACAAACTCATTTGCAATCACACTTTCTGATAAATCAATATCAATGGTGAGGTTAGTAAAAATACCCTCGGGAAAGCCCGACTCTAAGAAAAGTTTTTCGATGGCAATTCCACATCCAATTACGTTCGGAGAGTGTTTTAAAACAAAAGTATTGCCTGCCAATATTGTTGGGATAGCAGCCCGAAATACCTGCCAAAATGGAAAATTCCAGGGCATTATGCCATAAATAATTCCAGTTGGTTCATATTTAACATATGACTTTGTTGCATCGCTTTCAATAATATCTTCATTTAGATATGAGTTAGCATTTGCTGCATAATGCTCACATAACCAAGTGCATTTGTCAATTTCTGCCAATGATTCCCTTAATATTTTGCCCATTTCTTGGGTGATCAATTTAGATAATTCATCCCTTCTGGACTTAAGTTTGATGCCCAGTTTTGTGACTTTATCTGCCCTTGTTTTAAATTCTGTCTTTTTCCATTTTTGGTATGAATTATTTGATTTATTGATTTTATTGCTTAACTCATTAAGACCTAATGTTTTGAATATATCTAATTGTTTACCCGTATATGGATTTATTGATTGTAACATATTTAAATTATTAACATAACAAAATTATCAAAAATTGATGATGTACATTAATTACAGAAATATTAAATATCATTTGTCAGCAGTCAAATAATACTTTTTATATTTTTACACTTTAAAAATCAAAAAATGAAAAAGATTTTCCCTTTATTGCTGGTTTTCAGCCTGATTTTAATTTTAAATTCATATTCTCAAACAGCATTTAACCTTTCTTCTGAAATTAAAAATTCCTATAAAAATGGTGTTCGGAAGATTGACGGACAGCCCGGTATAAATTATTGGCAAAATTATTCAAAGTATAAAATTACTTGTGAACTAGATGCAAAATATAGCCTGATAAGAGGAGAAGAGACCATCTGGTATTTCAATAATTCTCCGGATACTCTAAACTCTATTGTTCTGAGACTTTATCAAAATATATTTAAATATGGCAATGCTAGAAACTGGTCTATCGGAAATACAGATTTAGGCGAAGGCATGATTATAGATACTGTTTTCATCGATAAGGGTATTGTTAATACTCAATATACAACAACCAATGCCATTTTAAAATTGAAGAATCAATTATTTCCTGGAGACTCTGCTGAAGTATATGTTAAATGGCACTTTAAAATCTCTGAAAAGCGGAATATAAGGATGGGAAACTATGGTAATGATCGGTTTTTTATAGCATACTGGTATCCTCAAATAGCAGTATATGATGATATCGATGGCTGGGATTTGAATGAATATACCGGAACAACTGAGTTTTATAACGATTTTAACAATTTCGATGTAGAAATAAAAGTACCTGATGGTTTTATGGTTTGGGCCTGCGGTGATTTGCAAAATATTGAAAAACACTATAGTAGTCAGGTAGTTGCCAAGTATAATGAAGCGTGGAATTCTGATGAAGTTGTTGAAATAATTAACGAGGATACGAGGAAACATAAAAAAGTTTTTGCCAAAAATGCGTCAAATACATGGCAATTTGTAGCAGATTATGTACCGGATTTTACTTTTGCTGCTGCCAGAAATTACAATTGGGATGCTAGGTCTCTAGTTGTTGATTCTGCAAGTATGCGCAGAGTATTTGTAGATGCAGTTTATGGCGACAATAGCCGTACATTTCACAAAGCAGCAGACTTGTCAGCCAAAAGTCTGGAAATTATGTCGTTCCAACTACCAGGCGTGCCATTTCCTTATGAGCATATGACTTCTTTTAGTAATGGTAGAAGAAGTGGAGGTATGGAGTCTCCCATGATGGCTAATAATGGAGATCATTCGGACATCTTGCAGACTGCCGGATTGCTGTTTCATGAGAATTTACATTCATACTTTCCCTTTTATATGGGAACAAATGAAAGGAAATATGCATGGATGGATGAGGGCTGGGCAGCTTATATGACTTATCAAATGATGGAAGAATTTGAAGAGGGCAATAATTATATGGAATTATTAAGTGCCAAATTTCAGAATATTAACGGACTTGAAAAAGAGGTTAGTTTAATGACCTTGTCATATAATATCACTAATTATGCTGCCTACAGGGTTCATGCATATAATAGAGGTGCATTGGCATATCACTACTTAAAAGATGCATTGGGAGATACTGTTTTTAAAGAAGCACTTCATGAATACATGTTCAGATGGCAGGGGAGACATCCAACACCTTTTGATTTTTTTGCAACTTTTTCAGATAAAAGTGGTATTGATTTAAATTGGTTTTTTATTCCATGGTTTTTTGAGACTGCTGTTGCAGATATGGGTATTAAAAAGTTAACCAATGATAATCAGATAATTATCGAGAATTATGGTGGTTTGCCACTTCCAATAAAATTAAAAGTAAGCTATATGGATGGAAGTGAAGAAGATATCTATAAAAGCACAATGATTTGGAGTATAGGAAATAAAGCAGTAGTTATAGATGCGAATAAAGAAAAACAAATAAAGTCGGTGAACTTAGGGGATAATATTATTCCTGACATTAATAAGATAAATAATATATTTGCCGTCAAGACAACCGAGGAATAAATATACTTGTCAAATAAGTATTATTATCAGGTTAATTTCAATTGATAATTCAATTATTAAAATAAAAAATTAATATCTATAATATGAAGAAATTATTTACATCAATATTATTTGTTTTACTATTCATTTCATTGTCGGCGCAAATTGCTCCTAATAAATATTATGTTCAGTTTACAGATAAGAATAACTCTCCTTATTCCATTGATAACCCGGAAGAGTTTCTAACCCAGAGATCGCTGGATAGAAGAGCTAAATATAGTATAGATGTAGTGGAGCAGGATTTACCTGTTAACCCACAATATCTACAAGGTGTTGCATCAGCTGGAGCAACAATTCTAGCACCAACAAAGTGGTTAAATGGTGTTACTATTTACACAACAGAACAATCAGTACTTGATGCAATTAACGCACTTCCATATGTTGAAAATGTGGCCAAAATGCATGATTTATATAATCCGGGTAAGAAATCATTTTTTGAAAATGAGGAATATGATGTAACAAAACCTGCTACTCAAAAAAACGCATCTCTGATATCTTCATATGATTATGGTTTTGCTGCAAATCAAATAGAACAATTGAACGGGACATTACTTCATGGTCAGGGATTTAAGGGTGAAGGAATGGTTATTGCCGTTTTAGATGCTGGATATGATGTGGTGAAAACACATCAGTTGTTTGACAGTTTATGGACTAATAATCAGATACTTGGGTCAATGGACTTTGTTGATCGAGATACTAATAATGTATATGCACACCACTATCATGGTAGAATGGTACTATCTTGTATGGGAGCAAATGTTGAAGGATTAATGGTAGGTACGGCTCCAAAAGCTTCTTATTGGTTATTTAGATCAGAAGATGGAGCTACAGAAAATGTAATAGAAGAGTATAATTGGGTTTCTGCTGCCGAATATGCTGATAGCGTTGGTGTAGATATTATTAATTCCTCATTGGGATATATCGATTTTGATAATCCATTTTGGGATCATACTTATGAAGATATGAATGGCAGTACTGCCGTTGTGACAATAGGTGCAGATATTGCTGCTGAAAAAGGAATTCTTGTTGTAAACAGTGCCGGAAATTCTGGTGGTAATGGTGGGTTTCCATGGATAGGAGCACCTGCAGATGGATTTAATGTATTCTCAATAGGGGCCGTAGATCCAAATGGAAACAGAGCCGGTTTTAGTTCTATCGGACCTACTTTCGATGGCCGTATTAAACCTGTGGTAATGGCGCAAGGACAGGGCTCTGCCATTGCTGATGATTCACAAGGAGTTTCATTTGGAAGTGGAACATCATTTTCATCTCCCATATTGGCCGGAATGTCAGCTTGTTTAATGCAGGCATTTCCCGACAAAACACCCTATGAGATTATGGAATCTCTAAAAGATAGTGGTGATAATTCCAGTTCTCCTGATAATCAATATGGTTGGGGTATTCCTGATTTTATGGCTGCCTATTCCACGTTGACTATTATCACTAATGAGGAGGAAGATCATAAAAATCTTGTTAGTATTACTCCAAATCCGTTTACTAATGAAGTTAAAGTTAAAGTTGTTGATAAGACGGCAAGAAATATTGAACTTAATCTAGTAGACATTAATGGCAGGCAAGTATTTTCTCTTAAAAGAGAGGCGTTTTACAATACGGTCATTAATATAAGCGATGGTTTAAGTAAACTACCTTCTGGAATATATTTTATGAAGGTTAGGATAGGGGATTTTCAGGAAATTGAAAAACTGATAAAACCATAAAATACATTATAAAAATAAAAAACCCCCGAAATGCTATTGGCATTTCGGGGGTTTTTGGTTTATTTCTACTTATTACAATTGAGGTCCGGCAGCTATAAGTTTCTTACCTTCTTCATTGTCAGTATATTGCTCGAAATTATCGATAAATAACTTCGCAAGATCTTTTGCTTTTTTATCCCATTCAGAAGAG
>PKTD01000256.1 GCA_002869315.1 Marinilabiliales bacterium
AAAAAAATTAATTGAAATGCTCGATGGACATATTTGGGTGGATAGTGAACTTGAAAAAGGTTATACTTTTTACTTTAACATACCATTGGATCATAGTAAAACAAAGTAGAAATATATTAAATACTGCTATTAATCAAATCCTTTGGTGAATTAAAGTTTCTAAAATAGTTCATATCAAATCTATCCCATTCATCAATTATAAGTTTCTTTACATTTATCTCATTCAATAAATTCATAAGTTTATAATCCTCCTTCCATATCTGTTTTTCAATAGTTATCAGAGAGGTGCGGCTATAGACAGCACATAGGGGCTCTAATTTATTTTCATCATGAACTGGAACCACAGCGGTGTAATCAGAACTAATAGCATTAATCAAATAACTAATTAATTCCTTGTCAATGAAAGGCATATCACAGGATAACACTAAATTGTATTCCGTATTACTCTGCCTTAAACAAGAATAAATACCCCCCATTGGTCCAATATTTTTTATTTCATCCTTTATAAGAGGAATATTATATTTTTCATAAAACTCAGGATTATTAGTGCTGATAATAATATTCTTACAACTTATTCCTAAGGCTTCTATGGCATATTCAATTAAGGGTTTCCCATTAAAAATCTTCATTCCTTTTTCACTCCCCATTCTACTGCTCTTGCCTCCGGAGAGTATTATACCACTTATTTCCCTTTTTTGTTCCACAAAGCAAAAATAGTGATATTAGTATAGATTTCTTATTATGAATTAAATTCCGTGTATATGATTTGGTTTAAATTCGAGTATGCACTATTAAAGTTTAAATATTAATGCTAAATTTGAATGAAAATTTACTGTTATGAATGGAAAAAGTATAGTTCCAAATACCATTACACTTTTAAATATGTTGTGTGGTATATTATCAATATATTTTGGAATGAGTGGTGATCTTATTACTGCTGCATATTTGATATTTTTTGCGGCTATTTTAGACTTTTTGGATGGTTTTACTGCAAGAATGCTAAACGCATATTCCGACTTAGGGGCTCAACTTGATTCACTTGCTGATCTGATTTCCTTTGGCCTGGCACCAGGATTTATTTTGTTTAATATGATAAATATAAGTCATGGTCAACCTGGGAATACAGGAAACACGGCAACTTTAATTCCTTTTATTGGCTTTATTATTCCTCTGTTTGCTGCACTTAGGTTAGCGAAATTTAATATTGATGAAAATCAGGAATCATCTTTTTTAGGAATGCCCACTCCCGCAGTGGCAATTCTAATAGGATCGTTTCCATTAATTAAACAGTACCTTTTCAATGACAGAGGTCTGTATTATATGATAATAACTAATACATATTTTCTAGCAGGCATAGCAGTGATAATGGCTCTTTTAATGGTAATCCCATTGCCTATGTTTGCTTTTAAATTTAAAAATTACAAATGGAAAGACAACAAAATAAAATACGTTTTCTTGATCTTAAGTTTAATAGCAATACTAATATTTAAATCGGCAGGGATTCCTCTTATTATCTCTATGTATTTTTTATTATCTCTTGTTTTCTATTTAACTGATATTCAGAGTTAATACGGATTTGTACTTTGGTTTGAAAAATCCTTTCTTCTCAATTCAAAATTCTTACCTAGATAAACATTACGCACATGTTTATCATTTGCAAGGTCTTCAGCCGAACCTTGTTTTAAAATTGATCCTTCAAATAAAAGGTAAGCCCTATCTACAATAGTCAGCGTTTCATGTACATTGTGATCGGTAATTAGAATACCGATATTTTTTTCTTTTAGTTTTGAAACTATTAATTGTATATCTTCAACAGCTATTGGGTCAACACCTGCAAATGGCTCATCAAGTAAAATAAAATTGGGATTAACAGCAAGTGCTCTAGCGATTTCTGTACGTCTTCTTTCACCACCTGATAGTTGTATCCCCTTACTCTTTCTAATATGCTGAAGACCAAACTCCTCTAGAAGCGATTCCAGTTTATCATCCTGTTCTGATTTTGTAATCTTCGTAAACTGCATAACTGCTTTTAAGTTGTCTTCTATACTCAAC
>PKTD01000057.1 GCA_002869315.1 Marinilabiliales bacterium
CAGTTATACTCCTGAAGAACTTTATGTGAGAGATCATATCATAAAAGAAGTTCCGGATGTAATTTTAAATGTGTTAGATAGTACAAACCTGGAACGTAACCTTTATCTTACCACACAACTTATCGACATGGACCTCAAGGTAATTATTGCCTTAAATATGTGGGATGAGTTCAAAACCAAAGGAGATTACTTCGACTATGAAAAACTGGGTAAAATGGTTGGAATACCTATGATACCATTGGTGGCCTCGAAAGGTAAAGGACTTGAAGAGATATTTGATAAAATAATAACGGCTTTCGAAGACAAAGAACCTACCATAAGGCACATACACATTAATTATGGCAGGCGTATCGAAATGTCAATAAAGAAGATACAAGACAAAATCAACCAGCCTGGTAACGAAATAGTTACAAGTAAAATAGCCCCCAGGTTTCTTGCTATAAAACTATTGGAGCAGGATGAAAAAGAAACTGAGAGAATATCATTATGTAAGAATGAAAATGAAATTAGAGAACTGGCGTTAAAAGAGTCAGAGATAATTTCAAACCTTCGCAATGAGAATCCTGAAACAATTTTTACGGATGCAAAATATGGTTTTATTGAAGGAGCACTTAAAGAAACCTATAGAAAAACAGATATTACTGAAAAGATTAGCAGAAGTAGAATAATTGACAAAGTTCTTACTGGAAGATTACTAAGTTATCCGGTATTTCTATTGGCTATGTGGGTTATGTTTCAAACAACTTTTCTTGTTGGTGACTATCCTATGCAATGGATAGAAAAAGGAATTGAGCTATTAGGAGGCCTGATGGAACAAATAATTCCAGAAGGTATGATAAGAGACATGCTCGTTGATGGTCTCCTGGGAGGAGTTGGTGGAGTTGCTGTTTTTCTTCCAAATATCTTGATACTTTTCTTTTTTATAACATTAATGGAGGCTTCTGGATATATGGCCAGAGTAGCGTTTATTGTTGATAAACTTATGCACAAAATTGGCCTGCATGGGAAATCATTTGTACCAATGCTAATGGGTTTTGGATGTAATGTACCTGCAATAATGGCCACCAGAACCATTGAAAGCAAAACCGACCGATTAAAAACCATGCTCATTATTCCCTTTATGAGTTGCTCAGCAAGGTATCCAGTATACATTTTAATTATTTCTGCTTTCTTTGAGAATTACCGGGGATCGATACTTTTCGGCATTTATATGTTTGGAATACTATTGGCTGCCTTAATAGCCTGGATCATGAAGAAAACTCTGTTTAAAGTGGAAACTGTTCCTTTTGTAATGGAACTACCTCCCTATAGAGTACCATCCATTAAATCCATTCTTAAGCAAACATGGTTTAAAGGACAACAATATGTTAAGAAAATGGGAACCATAATATTGGTTGGCTCTTTGATTATTTGGGCTTTAGGATACTTTCCCTTGAATAAAGATATTGAAGAAAAATATAATAAGCAGATAACCGAATTAAAACAAACAACTAATGACTTAACAACAACTGAATTGGAAAAAGAAATAAATCGGTTAAAGTTGGAAATGCATAGTTTAAAGCAGGAAAAATCATTTATTGGTTATATTGGAAAATTTATTGAGCCAGCCATTTATCCTTTAGGTTTTGATTGGAAAATGGGTATTAGTCTTCTTGCAGGATCAAGTGCTAAAGAGATAATAATCAGCACTATGGGAGTACTTTACCAAACAAACGTTGATAATAATGAACTTTCCCTTATTGATAAACTTAAAAACCAAAGATATACAAGTGGAAAACGTATAGGTGAGTTAGTTTTCTCAAAACTTGTGGCCCTTTCATATCTTGCATTTATTCTAATTTACTTTCCATGTGTGGCTGTTATTGCTGCAATAAAAAATGAATCAGGTAACTGGAAATGGTCTCTTTTCTTGGCTGTTTACACCACTGGGCTTGCCTGGCTTACTTCATTTGCAATCTATCAAATTGGAAGTATTTTCATATAAAAATCATTGATGGAAATATTCCAAAATTAAACCTTACTTCCCAAATTGAAAAATTAATTTCTAATATTTCTTGTCAGGTAGGTCAGTTTATTATATATTTGTAGGTAATTACAAAAGCAAACTTAACAAAATGAAGCTCTTAGTTGTTGATGATAACAATGTAAATCGAATGGTAGTATTAGCCTTGCTAAAGAGGTTTAATTATGATATATCGATTGCTATCAATGGAAAAGAGGCGCTGGAAAAGTATAAAACCAGGAAATTTGATTGCATTTTAATGGATATTCATATGCCTCAAATGGATGGTATTACCTCTACAAAGTTGATTAGAGAATATGAAAAAAATAATAGTTTGGATGAAACACCTATTATAGCGCTGACAGTAAGTCATCCGGAAGAAGATAAATCAAAGTGCTTTTCAGCCGGAATGAATGATTTCATACGTAAACCTGTTACACTAAATGATTTATCATTAGCTTTATCAAATATTACAACTACTTGAACCTTAAAAAATAACAATATGAAATTAATTAATGACCAATCATTTAACGAAAGTTTTTCTTATTTCGACAAGGAGATTGTTGTGGAAATAATCGATATTTTTTTAAATGAATATGAAGACAGGTTAACAGCCATTAAGAAAAGTATTGATGAATTAGATTTTCCAAACTTAAAATTTCATGCTCATAGTTTAAAGGGAGTTGTTGCTAATTTCTCAGCACCAGCAGTTCAGACATTAGCAAAGGAATTGGAGGACAAGGGGACTAATTCAGTAAATGAAAACCTATTAGAAAATTTCACTGAACTAGATAAATTGGTACGCCAAATGATTGACGAACTAAATGTATTAAGAGAAAATTTTGTCTAATTATCTAAGCGGTTCAATCCTTGAACTGCAAGTGGATAGTTTGGTAATACAAGTAAAGTAGAATCGTAATAACTTCTTGCTAAACTTTCGTTTCCCATAGCCTTATAAACGCGCCCCAGATTATAAAGAGCGTCCACAAAAGTAGGATCCATTTTAACAGCAGTTTTAAACATCAACTCAGCCTTATCAAAATCCTGTAATTCAACCAGATAGATATATCCTGAATTATAATAAGCTCTTTTTGCACTTTTTTCATTATCATACAATTCTGAATAAGTTTCTAAGGCCTTATCAAACTCTGCATTCTGCTGATAAAGCATAGCTAGATAATAAATAGCAGAAGCATTTGAAGGCTGCACATTAAGCGCCTTCTTAAGATATAACTCTGCTATACTATCATCATTTTCATAATATAATACTCCCAATTGCATATTTGGAGCAAAACTATTGGTATCCAGATTAGCGGCTATTTTTAAGTTAAGTATAGCCTGAGAAGTATCAAAAGTCTCGAGAAATGCTATACCCTTGTAATAATATGGTTTTGAAGCATTTATATTCAAGGATATTGCTCTGTCGGCATATAAGTGGGCTTTATCATACTCTTTCGTCATAAGGTATATTTCAGATAACTTTATTAAAGGAACTGGATTCTTTAAGTCTAAACTAGCAGCCTTTTTTAAAGATGACAGGCTGTTTTCCTTATTACCCAAAACAAAATAAATATCTGAAAGTATCACATAAAGATTAGGATCTTTTGGCTTTAAACTTATTGCCTTATTAATATCACGAAAAGCAGGATCCAGTTTTCCCTGGTCAAGAAAAATAGTCGCTCTTTCGGCATATAATTCATAGTTGTTCTCGTCCTCCTGAATTTTTTTGTCTAATTCACCTAAAATTTGCTGTGGCGTTTGATTTTCAATTTTTTCTGAATTACTTCCACATGAGCTTATTAGTAAAATACTCAGGAAAAATATGATAATTTTATTCATATTGAACAGTTATAATAATTAATATTATGCAAGTACTTCATAGATTTTTGACTCCAGTTCCTCCATAAGGTCAGGATTGTCAGCAAGAAGCGTTTTAACAGCATCTCTCCCCTGCCCCAATTTAGTTTCACCATAACTGAACCATGAGCCACTTTTCTTAATAATATTATATTCAACACCAAGGTCAATTATTTCTCCAATTTTAGAAATACCTTCACCATACATAATGTCGAATTCTGCTTTCCTGAAAGGTGGAGCCACTTTATTTTTTACAACCTTTACTCTCACCCTGTTTCCTTTAACCTGATCAGTATCCTTAATTTGACTAATCCGTCTTATATCAAGTCGCACAGATGCATAAAACTTTAATGCATTACCACCGGTAGTAGTTTCCGGATTTCCAAACATAACACCAATTTTTTCACGTAACTGATTAATGAAAATACAAACTGTTCCTGTTCTACTAATATTGGCTGTTAATTTTCTCAATGCCTGCGACATCAACCTTGCCTGAAGTCCCATTTTAGAATCGCCCATATCACCCTCTATTTCACTTTTAGGTGTTAATGCTGCAACAGAGTCTATTACTATAACATCTATTGCTGCTGAACGGATTAAACTATCGGTAATTTCCAATGCTTGTTCACCATTATCAGGCTGAGAAACCAATAAATTCTCAATATCGATTCCAAGTTTTTGTGCATAAAACCTATCAAAAGCATGTTCGGCATCAATAAATGCTGCTATTCCACCTGCTTTTTGCGATTCAGCAATAACATGTAGAGCTAAGGTTGTTTTTCCGGATGACTCAGGTCCGTAAATCTCTATTACTCTGCCTTTAGGTATGCCACCGATTCCAAGTGCACTATTAAGACTTATTGAACCGGTTGATATTGATTGCATTTTTTCAATTGCATTATCACCCAACTTCATAATTGTTCCTTTACCAAAGGATTTTTCAATATTACCAAGGGTGGCTTCTAACGCTTTTAATTTATCTTTTTTTACCTTATCGGCATTTTCTTTTGCTTTATCGGATGTCATATTCTTATTTTTTTAAACTGTCAAGTATTTGATTTGTATGATCTTTGGTCTTTACTTTTGAGAATATTTCACTTATTGTACCTTGTTCATCAATTACAAATGTCGTTCTTAATAAACCTTCGTATTCTCTTCCATAAAGTTTTTTAGGCCCCCAGGCTCCATAAGATTTAATTATTTCTTTCTCTGTATCAGCAATTAGTGGAAATGGCAAGTCGTATTTACTAATAAATTTTTGATGCGAAGCAACACTATCAGGGCTTACTCCTACAACCTTATAACCCTTTTCCAACCACATATTATAATTATCGCGTAAATCACAAGCTTCATTGGTACAACCGGGTGTATTGTCTTTAGGATAAAAGTATAATATCAAATTACTTCCTTTAAAGTCTGAAAGCGAGATTGGATTTTCATTTTGATCAACTCCTTTGAATTCAGGGGCTTTATCCCCTACTTTTAGTTTTGTCATAGTAATTAGTTTTTTTACAAATATATAAGAAAAATAATGAATTTATCACTGTATTTTTAATCAGTTTTTACATGGTTTTTAGAGTAATATTTACAATATTCCTTGATTCCGCATTCTTTGCATTTAGGGCTTCTGGCTAAACAAACATAACGACCATGAAGTATTAACCAATGATGAGCCAAAGAAATTAATTCCTCAGGTATAAACTTAACCAGTTGTTTTTCAGTTTCCAGTGGACTCTTACTGTTGGTAGTCAGGCCAATTCTTGCAGATACTCTAAAAACATGCGTATCCACAGCCATAGCAGGCTTATTAAAAACAACTGATGCAATAACATTGGCAGTTTTTCTTCCCACTCCAGGTAACTTTTGAAGTTCAGTAATATCCTCAGGCACAATACTATCAAAATCAGCAACTAACATCTTTGCCATTCCAGAGAGGTGTTTTGCTTTATTATTGGGATAAGAACAGGATTTAATAAATTCGAAAATATCAACTACCTCTGCTCTTGAAAGGGACTCCACATCAGGGTATTGTCTGAACAAATCCTGGGTAATTACATTTACTCTCTTATCAGTACATTGTGCCGATAAAATAACTGCTACAAGTAACTGATAAGGATCTTTATACTCTAACTCAGTTTCTGCAAACGGATTATTTTCTATGAAATAATCAATTACTCTTTTATATCTTTCCTTTTTTGTCATTCAATTAAATCCTTAATTTTCAATATATTATCACAAATACAATTAGGTTTAACAATGCTTAGTTGCTCTTTGGTTCTATAACCATAAGTTAAGCCAATACTTTTTATTCCTGCATTTTTGGCTGTCATGATATCCTGTTCACTGTCACCTATCATTATTGCAAATTCTCTATCAACTTCGGTCTGCCCTAATATATAATTGATGGGCTCTGCAGATGGCTTCTTCTTCATATTATCATTAGCACCTAAAACTAAATCAAAATACTTATTTATTTCATAATCCTGAGCCATTTGCTTAGTAAAATGATCAAACTTATTGCTCAAAATAGCCATTTTTTTATGCTTAAAATATTCCAAAACCTCAATAACTCCTTCATATAAATGCGATCAAAAACTGTGATTTTTAGAATAAAAGTCCATAAAACAATCATAATAAGTCTTAAATTCTTTCAATTCTCTTTCAATACCATATGCATCAACAATAAGTTTTCTAATTCCTCCACCAACTAATTTCTTAACTTGCTCTTCATCAAACATCCTTAACTTAAACGTTTTGGAAGTAAAGTTTAATGCAGCCGTCAAGTCGGGAATCGAGTTCATTAGGGTGCCATCTAGGTCGAATATTAATAAGTCTGCTTTTATCTTCATGTAAAACTACAAAAATATTAAGAATTATGAATAAAATCCATAGAGATTAGACTAAAATTTTTAAAAAGGTGTTATTATTTTGCAATTTCTTGTTAACATTTTAACAATATATGGTATTTTTGTAAAAAAAACTGATGGAAGAAGTTTTCTCTAATATACCAATAATATTTGGATTTATTGCAGCAAGTATTCATGTTGTGTCAGGACCAGACCATATTGCTGCCGTTGGACCTTTGGCAATTAATACTAAATTCAGACCTTGGCTTATCGGGATGTCATGGGGAATAGGCCATTTAACAGGAATGCTAATAATAGGCATACTATTCTATTTTTTTAAGGATTTTATACCTATAGAGTGGATTTCCACAAATAGCGAAAAATTAGTCGGTATAATGCTTATCATAATTGGTGTATGGGGAGTTGTGAGAGTTTTTATGAATCGACATCATGATCATAAACATGTTCATAAGCATGAGATTTCAGAAAAGGTTTTTGTACACAAACACGATCATGAACATGAACATCACCATATCTTAGAACATGCACACCACCATTCTACGCCAAATACTCATACACATAAAAAGGCTGAAAGACAAACATATACAGCAGCATTAGGTATAGGTGTTCTACACGGTCTGGCAGGGGTTTCTCATTTTTTAGGACTTCTTCCAACTATGGCATTTGCCAGTAATTTTGATTCTGCTATGTATTTAGTAGGCTTTGGGTTTGGGACAATATTTGCAATGGTATTGTTTTCTTTCTTATTGGGAATTATTGGAAAGAAAACAGTAAAACTAAAAGAGAAATCAGTATTTAATACAATAAGTATACTTATAGGATTAAGTGCTATTTTTGTTGGTATAATTTGGATACTGAACACATGGTAGAAATGAAAAATAAGACAAATATAATTACCCTAATTTTTTTTGTATCGATATGGTTTGCAACAAATCATGTAATAATTGCACAGGAAATTACAAAGGAAAGTAAATACAGTTTAAGTATTGAAGGGGGTTATCAGTATACAAATATTGATGATAATTATGCTTTTAATGTACTTCCAAAAGGGAAATCTAATTTCAATATTGGCTTTTTTGGCGATTATAAATTAAGTCCTACTTTTAAACTTGGTCTTGGTTTAGTTTACGACAAAAGAGGGTTTAAATCGGAGGATTATCTGACGCCAATTGCTGAATTACAAAGTGATGATTCAATTTATGTATCATACCCTAGTTATTATCAGGAAAACCTCGACTATAAATTCAATTATCTTACAATTCCTTTAAGTATAACCTACTATCGAGAGTCTGATAAATTTTCACTTTACTTAAAGGCAAGTTTGTATTACTCTCTATTGCTTAGTGCTTTAGAGAATGGTAATACGGAACTTTATATTTATCCTGATCATGCACCTAATTTTGAAGATCCTGAGTTGCAAGTACCAGGAAGCACTATTAAAGATTCTAATAATAAAGATGTAATCAACTCATTTAATACAGATGATTGGGGAGTTCAATTAAACCTTGGAATTATATATAAATTGAACGACAGAATTGGTATTTATTTTTCACCAGGATTAACTTTGGCATTTCAACAATTATATGCCGACCCTCTCAGGAGTTCGAAATGGAATAATGTTTATAAAGTCAATATTGGGATAAACTATCGATTAAAAAATTAATAATGGAAAAAAACTTACCTCCGGCAACAGTAGAAAGACTCAGTAATTACAGGAGAAAATTAAAAGGAATAAATACAGAAGAAACGGCATATATTCACTCACACCAACTCGCTCATTTGATGAGAATTAACCCTGCTCACATTAGAAGAGATTTAATGCTTATTAACTTTTCGGGAGATATTCATAAAGGATATAATATAGAAAATCTTATTGCAAAAATCGGAGAAAATATTGATTGCATTAGAAAACAAAAACTAGCATTTATAGGCATTGGCGATTTAGGAAGAGCATTGGCATCAGAATTTAAAAATAAAGATAGCAAATTAGAAATTGTTGCGGCATTCAGGTTAGAGGAAAATTTAAATGATGAGTCTGTTGACTTTAAATGCTACCCAATTTCCAAGATTAAACAGGTTCTAAAAAAAGAAGAGATCGACATTATTGTTCTAACACTTACGAAAATTAATTTAAAAGAAGTTCTAAAAAATATAGTAGATTCGGGCGTAAAGGGAATATTAAACTTTACATCAGCCCATCTGGATGTACCAGATGAAATTTATGTGGAGAATTACGATATGATAGGTAAACTGGAAAAACTATCTTATTTTACCAGTTGTAAGGATTAAAATCAAAAAAGGCTGCCAATGGCAGCCTTTTTTTTGAAACAAATAAAATTGACCGGTATAAAAATGGTAATTAAACCCAAATTAATCATTAAAACTACGTTTAATGTATTGTGTTCTCTCAAAAGAAGCATCAGTGCTTTGTAATTCAAGAGAAGAAGAACGGAAATCATCAAGCGAATTAAAACCTTGTTTTTCCATCCAAGTAATTATATCATTATGAATTTTTTCAATAACATCAATTCCGTTTAAGTAAAGAGTACTGCATAATTGAACTGCATTTGCACCGGTCAGGATATTTTTTATGACAGCCTCATAATTATGTACTCCATCACTTGCAACCAAATCGACATTTAGTTTAGATGCGGCTAACAAAGCAATCCATCGCATAGGCATTTTGTAATCGCCTGCGGATGAGAAATTATCGTTTGCCACTAATTTTCTTGTATTAATGTCAATATCAGGCCTGAAAAATCTATTAAACAAAACTATACCATCTGCGCCTGCATCAGCAAGTCCATTAGCAAATGATAAAATATTTGTAAAATAAGGTCCTATTTTAACAGATACTGGAATATTAACATTAGCCTTTACCTCTCTTACTATATCGAAATATGTGTTTTCAATTTCAGCGCTTTTCGAACTCGTATTAAATGGAAATATTCCAATATTTAACTCCAATGCATCAGCACCAGCCTTTTCAATTTCAGAGGCAAAAGCAGGCCAACCTTTTGAACTTAAGCAATTTATACTTGAGATAATAGGAACATCAACATTAGTTTTGACGTTTAAAACAAAATCAAGATATAATTGCATTCTTTGATCAAAGGAAAGGTCCATTACTTTTTTCTCAGCCTCTTTAAACCAAAAATAATGTTCATCGATATTATTTTTGGTTAACTTCGACTGTGCTTCTTCCACAATTTGCTCCTCAAAAAGTGATTTAAGTACTATTGCTGAAGCTCCCTTTTCAACACATTTCCTGATCGAATTCAGTTCACCTGTAAGCCTTGAACTTCCTACAATCAGGGGGTTCTTAAGATTTAATCCTAAATATTTTGTATTAACATTTATCATCTAACATACTTATTGGCAGATTCTTTTTAATAAGTGCCCAGCCGGCTAATTGTCTGGTTAAAAACTGAAATGCCTGCTCTAAATTAAGTTTAGCATTATCGGTTAGCCCTTCTTTAAGTTCCCATTCATAACCTTTAATTCCCAGAATGTAGGCCTCTGGCTGCTTATTAAATAATTTCTGACATAAATGTAAAACATAAGATGGAGAAACAGCATGCATAGTAAATTCAACCTGATCTTCTTGTGGTTCCAATTTTGAATACTTATATTCGTGTATTCCTTCTTGTGAAGCATCTACAAAAACAACTATCTCCCATTGTGAAATCTTTTCAGCATCTTCAATATTTAATTGATAGTTGCTATCGGTGGTCATACATTTTAATTGGTGCTTTTCAATCCATTCCTGGATTTTAACAACCATTTCATTGCCTAAGGCATCGTCTTGGCGCCCCGGATTACCGTATCCATATACAAGCACGCGTTTCTTCTTTTCCATTTTATTTTATTTTATGATCAATAATATTATTGTTTCCATCAATAAGTGACATTTCCAGTGGCATTTGCCCTAAGGCATGAGTTGCGCAGCTCAAACAAGGATCATAAGCTCTAATGGCAACCTCAACTGCGTTCATCATTGGTTCGGTAATTTCTTTCTGACCATTCATAAATGCTTTAGCTGTTAAATTAACAGCAGTATTCATTGGCTGATTGTTATTAGTAGTAGAAACAATTAAGTTGGCCAATGTAATCTGATCGTTATCATTTATTTCATAATGATGGAAGAGAGTACCCCTTGGAGCCTCAATAACACCAACACCTTTATGAAGTTTTTCTCCTTTGATAACTAAATCATCATTTTGAAGATCAGGATCTTTCAATAAATCACGAATCATTTCAGCACAATGTAAAGTTTCAATTAAACGTGCCCAGTGATAGTGAAGACTCATCCCATTTGGTTTACCATTAGTATATGCTTTAAACTCTTCAAATTCTTTTTGTGCAAGAGGGGTTGGTATAAAATCACAAGTGTTTAATCGTGATAATGGTCCAACTCTATACCATCCTTTTTCTTTTCCTAATGACTTCAGATAAGGGAATTTCATATAACTCCAACTACGAACTTCCTCTTCAATATATTTGTCATAATCCTGATAATCAACATCATTAAGGATTATTTTTCCATCATTATCAACTGCGCGCAATACACCATGATAAAGATCCAAAGCCCCGTCTTCCCTTACAATACTGAGGTGATTAGAAGGATAGGCAGCAAAATTGTCTACCATATCTCTATTCTGGGAATGATAAGTTTTAAAGAATTCCAAAGCGGCAACTGACCATTCAACCATTTTTTCAGCATTCAATGGATCTGCTCCATTTAAAAGAAGTTCCTTTTCCTCAAGGCTAAGGTTTTTATTTATACCTCCAGGAATTGCGCCTGTACCGTGTATTTTTTTACCAGCCGTATGAGCAATTATTTCCTGACCATATTTTCTCATCATTACACCTTGTACTGCAAGGTCTTTGTGTTCCATAGCTACGCCTATGATATTTCTCAAAGCGGGGTCGCCATCAATTCCGAATAGAAAATCGGGTGAACTTAAATGGAAAAAATGTAATACATGCGACTGGAAAAACTGACCATAGTGCATCAGTCTTCTCATTTTTTCTCCAACTGCTGTTAAGCCGTGACCTGTTCCTGCTCCTACAATTACATCAAGGGCTTTTGCTGCAGCAAGATGGTGACTTACAGGACATATACCACATAGTCGTTGAACGAGAACGGGTGCTTCCCAATATGGTCTTCCCTGAACAAAACGTTCGAATCCTCTGAACTCAACTATATGTAGTCTGGAATCTTTTACATTACCGAAATCATCCATTTGTATGGTAACCTTACCATGGCCTTCCACGCGGGTTACTGGTTCTATTGTGATTTTTTTTGGCATCGTTCTAAATTTTTTCTGTGTTATTAATCAAACTTTACAACTTCGTAATGAAGATCCATTTCGTTACCTGTAATCAAGGCAAC
>PKTD01000001.1 GCA_002869315.1 Marinilabiliales bacterium
GTTTGCCGTGAAAATATTTCCATTTTTAAAAACAGTGTCCGCAACATTATTTTTATTTGTATTACATTGTACAAATAGAAACAAGCTTATTAGAATCGACAGGGAAATGGTTATTTTTTTCATTGTATTTCTTTTATGCTAATATAAAAAAATTTATTAACAACATTTTGTAGATGTTTTCATTCCTAAAGTTAAAACGAAATTCACTGTCAAACATTTCGCAGTGATTTTTATAGTCATTTTTACAATGTCATTTTTATAGCCGCTGATTATCAATTAGATAGAAAAGATGAGTGGTTCTGGTGGGCCCACAAAACAGTTTTGAGTGTGAGTCTTGAGTCTTGAGAAAGACTCGAGGCGAACACGAAAAATTGTTTTCACTCAAGACTCACACCTGCCTTGCCGGCAGACAGGCTCTAACTCACACTGTTTAAGACTTATTATAACCCAAATCTATTTATATTATGTTTGATTTTGAAAAATTGCTTGTCTATAAAAAGGCAAAGGAATACAATAAGGAAGTTTTATCATTTCTTTCTGAAGCAAAAATTGATAAAGTTACCAATGACCAATTGCGCAGAGCATCATTTAGCATAATGCTGAATATTGCAGAAATAACCGGAAGGTTCACTAAAAGAGACCGTAGGAATTTCTATGTTATTTCCAGAGGTTCAGTATTTGAATGTGTTGCCATTTTCGATTATTTGCATGATATAAAAAAATCAACAAGAAAAGTTTTGAGTGTGAGTCCCGATAGAAACTCAGGAATCTTGACGTAAAAATTAATAATTGAATAGAATTGATTTCATTTACTGTGTTTCAGTACTAATGAATTTTCATATTTCAAAATCGTTGCGTCATTCAGCCTATGATTTGATTTAAAAATCATTCAACTTGTATCTTTAACTAGTTCACGTAGTTAATACTATCAATATTAACAAGAATAGTAAGAAGAACATGGCCATTATTTTCAGGCTCGACTTAACCGGGTCTTTCTCCCTAATACCATCATACAGGAATAATAAAATACTTAATACTATTCCTAAATCGGCTGCCCAGACTAACTTTGCAGCTCCCGGCCAGTGCATGATCTTAAACAAGTATGCCAGTAGAATAATAGCAATCGCCAATGAAGAAAAAATAATATTGAACTTCTCAATTCCTGATGTAAGATTACCAGCAAAAGAACTGATTATAATAACAGTTAAAAAGATACCGGCTGCAACACCGGTCATGAAAATTATTTCTGCACCAGGCCAATGCTGGGTTTTGAATATCATCCCACTTAAAAGCATTATGGTTGATATAAAAGCAGTAGTCTTAATTATTTTTGTCATATCTGATTACTAATTAGTTAGTATTGTTAAAATAACTTAGTATTTGTATAATTATTGCAATTGACAGTTTTTCTGCCGATATTCGTCGTTCATATAAAGACCAAAAAAATGAAAAAGAAAACCATTTACATCATACTCATTATATTAGTTGTTGTTGTAGCAGGCGGAATATATGTATATGATACTTTCCAGGCTATGGGACTGCAAGCTGTTTACGTTGATGAAACAACAGCAGCAGCACCGGAAGAAGCAACAAACTTGCCTGCTGTTGAGAATGGAGTGTCGGACTGGCTGAACTGGCGCGGTCCTGATTTCTCCGGAAAGAGCAGCATGACAGGACTTAAGACCGATTGGAGCGATGGCTTGAAAAAACTTTGGGAAGTTGACTATCTCTGCAGCGGTAAAGAATCATTGACATGGGCAGCCCCAGTGATAAAAGGCAATCACCTCATTATCCCAGGAAGAAGTGCCAGCCACGATCAGTTGTTCTGTCTGGATGCATCTTCAGGAGAGTTGTATTGGAAGACTGAGATAGCCTCTGAGCCCGGCGATGCGTGGGGAACAGGAGCACGTGCAACACCAACGATTGTTGATAGCCTGGTTTACTCTTTTGGCCGTTCGGGCATACTGGCTTGCTGGATGCTGGAGGATGGTAAAATGGTTTGGAAGAAAGATGTGATGGCAGAAGGTGGTAAA
>PKTD01000322.1 GCA_002869315.1 Marinilabiliales bacterium
GACTTCCATACTATTAATCACTTTATCTAAAGTAAAAAAAAGGACTTCTGATCTATGATCAAAAGTCCTTTTTTTATAAAACTTTGTATGTCTTAACTAGCCGGTATAGGGTGAGCTATTTTTTTAAGATACTCCTCATAGTTAAAGCCTTTGTAATGAGGGCTTTCTTCATTGTGGCATTTTTTACATAGAGTTTCGTCAGGTATAATTAATCCTCTTTCGATTGATTTTGCCTGATCTTTCATCACACTATTTGACTTATAACCACTACCTGCTCCGTGACATGACTCACATGAAACACCTTCCTCAGGTTTTATTGTAGCCATAAGCATTTCATCATCACTATAATAAGTTGAGTGACATTTTAAGCATGAAGGATCATTTTTTTCATCACCTTTTAAGGATTCCATTGCTGAGGCATGCTTTGTTCCTTGCCATTGCTTATACTGGGCTCCTGTTGATGGTTTGTTATGACACATTTTACATTTAGCAGCACCAATATACTCGTTTTGTGCTGTCATGCTGTTTGCTCCAATAAACATGAAGAAACATGCGATTAAAAAACTTCTAATTACCATAATTTTAATATTTAAATAATTTCAATTTATACTTTTCGAATTTTACCAAATTTAATAATTAATCTTAATCAAGATTTATTTTTTCATTTATTATCGTCTTTTTATGATATATTTAATAAACACCAGCTATTAATGAGTAGATAATTAATATAACCATTGCAATTCCCAGGCCAAGGAATAAATATCCAAAGAATTTTATAACTTTTATCCAACTAGTCATAAATTCTTTTTCCACAACTACCTTATCTAATCTTCCTGATTCTACAAGCTCTCTATACTCTCTTGGTCTGTCTTTTTTGTACTCTTCAAGAGGAACGTGTCCTGTAAAAATCACTGTGTCCATCGGATATGATTCTGGACGTAAGTGAGTATTAAAGAAGTGAACTGTAAATATAAAACCTGTTGCCAATAAGGCCTCATCACTGTGTATAATTTGTGCCACATTTATTGCCCATCCTGGTATATACTGTGTGAAGAACTCAGGGAACCAAAGTATTAATCCTGATAATCCAATTACAGCTACCCCCCAGAATACGGCCATATAATCGAATTTTTCCCAGTATGTCCATCTTCCATAATCAGGACGAGGTCCTTTTCCGAAAAACCATTTTAAGGATGCTTTTAAATCTTTTATATCTTGTTTATTAAACATTAGAGAATTGCTACCAAAAATAAACTCTTTAGCACTTATACCTTCTTTAGCTCTTAATTGGAAAAGAGTAAGTAAATGGAAAAAGAAATATGAAAATGTAACTATTGCAGCAAACCTATGTATGGTTCCGGCTGATTTAACACCTCCAAGAACACCAGCCATCCATGCAGCCCAATCCATATGCGCAAATTTGAGGATCATTCCCGTTAATGCCAATAATAGGAAACTCAATATTACCATAATATGAGTTACTCTTTGTCTCTTGTTAAATCTACGGTAATACTTTGTCTTACCAACTGGTGTTTTATGTCTGTTAATTTTTCTTTGTTTCAGTGATCTTGGCAGCCATACTAAAGTGTGGAAACCAAAGAAACCAAAAACAACTATCAATAAGCTGGTCATACCCCAGAAAGCCCAAAATAGAATTGGATTATCATTATGTGTTGCATGTGTAAGATATCCTGTGAATTCTAGATTTGCATTTGGATGACACTGCTTACAGGTATTTACAATGTTCTTGTAACCTACCATTGAATTAGGATTATCTACCCTAAGAATTTTATGTGCTCCATGACAATCAGAACATCTGGCTGCATCCAGGTCGCCTAGCAAATATGCTTTACCATGGTATGTCTCTTCATAAGTTTCAGCAAGTTTCGTATGACAAGACCCGCACTGGTCAGTAATTTCAGTCATAAAGGCATCCTTATCGATAGGGCTTATATGGTGAGCAGAATGACATGTAGAACATGTAGGAAAGGTTTTTGTACTATCGTTGTCAATAATA
>PKTD01000269.1 GCA_002869315.1 Marinilabiliales bacterium
CCTTATATAAAACATCCATCAAATAAAAAAACAAGGTATGGAACTTCTCTTGCATGGATGTCGTTTGGGTATGAACTTCAAATCACACCTCTTCAAACACTTACATATTATAATGCTATTGCTAATAATGGCAAAATGGTTAAACCCAGGTTTTTGAAAAGAATATTAAAAAATGGTTTGGTAGAAGAAGAAATAGGAGTGGAGGTTATAAACGAACAAGTGGTTAAGCCAGAAACTGTAGAACTTGCTAAGTCATTGCTCGAAGGGGTTGTTGAAAGAGGAACTGGAAAACTAAGTTTTAAGGGCTGCCCTTATAAAGTGGCAGGTAAAACAGGAACAGCTCAAATTTCTGTTGGAGGTGCTTATAATAAAAGGAATTATAATGCTTCTTTCGTTGGCTATTTCCCCGCTGATAACCCAAAGTACTCATGTATTGTTGTTGTAAATAATCCTTCAGGTGGAAGATATTATGGAGGATCTGTTGCCGCCCCCGCCTTTAAAGAGATTTCTGATAAAATTTACTCAAACTATCTGGCATTGGAGATTAATAAAGATACTCTAATTGAAGATAATGAACTGGATTATACTCTACCATTAAGCTGGCACAAAGACCTTGTGGCAATTTATGATTTCATGGGAATAAACAAGCAAGATTATATACATGATGAGGTATGGGCAAGTTCAAAAATTGAGGATGGTTTTGCAAGTATTGATGCTGCAATAATCAATGAAGATTATGTTCCGGATGTGAGAAATATGAAAGCTCGTGATGCTGTTTATCTGCTTGAAAATCTAGGGATGGAAGTTAGTTTATTCGGAAAAGGAAGTGTTAAAAGTCAGTCGGTTAGACCAGGAACCAAAGTTACAAAAGGAAGAAAAATAAAGTTGATGCTCTCAACATATTAATATGAAAAAGAATCTGCAGGACATATTGTATACAAGTGGTTTACTAAAAGTTGTTGGTGAAATTGACAGAGATATATCTGAAATCACCATGGATTCTAGAAAGGCAACATCTGAAGCTTTATTTATAGCTCTTAAGGGAACACGCGTAGATGCCCATCAGTTTATTGACAGTGTTGTAGCGCAAGGTGTGGCTGCAATAGTTTGCGAACATCTTCCTGAAAAAATTGATCCTGAAGTAACATATATTAAGGTTAAAGATTCATCAAAAGCGCTTGGGATAATCGCCTCTAATTTTTATGATAGGCCATCATCAAAATTGAACCTTATAGGGGTTACAGGCACCAATGGCAAAACAACAACTGTTAGTTTGCTGTTCCGCCTGTTTATTTCATTAGGATATAAAGTTGGGCTTTTATCAACCATTGAAAATAGAATTAACGAAAGAGTGTTAACTGCTACACATACAACTCCTGATGCCATAAGTGTAAATATGTTATTAAATGAAATGGCTGAGGAAGGCTGTGAATATGTATTTATGGAAGTTAGTTCACATGCTGTTCATCAAAACAGAATTGCTGGCTTAGAATTCAAAGTCGCTGTGTTTAGTAATATTACTCACGATCATCTTGACTATCATAAAACTTTTAAAGAATATATCGCTGCCAAGAAAAAGTTCTTCGATGATTTAAGTTCTACTGCTTATGCTCTTGTAAATGCAGATGATAAGAATGGTAAACTAATGCTGCAAAATACCCAGGCTAAACAACGGACTTATGCACTTAAGTCTATGGCCAACTTTAAAGCAAAAGTTATTGAAAATCATTTTGACGGAATGCTCATGGAAATTGATGGCATTCAATTCTACTCATTGCTTTCAGGCGACTTCAATGCTTATAACATTTTAGCTGTTTATTCAACTGCAATTTTATTGGATTTTAATCCTACAGAAGTTTTAGAAAAACTTAGTAGTCTTTCAGGCGCTGAAGGCAGATTCCAGATAATAAGATCTCCAAAGAAAAAGGCATTTGCTGTTGTAGATTATGCTCATACTCCTGATGCATTACTTAATGTGCTAAAGACAATTAATGCTCTTAGAACAGGAAACG
>PKTD01000120.1 GCA_002869315.1 Marinilabiliales bacterium
AATTGAAGCATCCCAATATGCAGTACCATCACCAGTGTTTAGCATACCTATATAATCAGTAAACCACTCTCCTGGATTTAATGTATTCTCCAATAATAACGGACTGATTGTTAAGTTTGGCTGACCTAGATAGAAATCATGTTGTGTTACGGCACCTGCAACTATACTTACAATTGCAATTTCGGGACTATATCCCGGAGCTGTACACACAACTTCATAATCTTCAACCTGAAGATCCGTAAAAAGATAATATCCGGTGGCATCAGTTGGAACTCCTCCAACACCTTCTATTTGAACTGTTGCTCCCTGAATAGGAGTACCATTTGTTTGATATACAAATCCTTCTAAATCTCCCACTAAAGGACAATTACCAGTTATACCAGGAGAAAGTAAATCTGCCGGTGTACCATTTGGCCAACCAGTACCAAAAACCGAATTACCATTTGGATCAAGAATTTCATAATAATTTTCATAAGACCATCCTCCAGCGGTATAGTCAGTAGTTATTTCATCTCCAGTACTTGCATTAAAGTCAAAATAAACAGGGCCATAACCACTGTTAAGAGTAACATTGTTTAGTACAGCAGAACCGTTAACAAAAACGCTAACATTACCACCATTCCATCCATCTCCGTAACCAGGGTCCGTCAAGGCGATTTGATAAGTACAAGAGCCACCAGTTGAACCATTCAGTGCAAAACTCAGATTATAATCAGTTTGACTTGGCCACATTACTGAACCATTTACCCAGGAAGTATTACCTGAGCCAAACCCATCACCTGGATTACGCCACATAAATTCATTACCAATAGTTGGGGCTGCTTGACGAGACCAATACCATTGACCACCAGTTCCAAAATCCATTTTGCCCTGAACTGATACCCAGTAAGTCCCAGCACTTAGTGCAGTAGCAGGAATGCTAATATCAAGATTTCCTGTTGCATCAGGAGTTGCAGTTGCGGCAAGATGTTCAAATAATAATGCGCCTACAGATCCTGCATTGTCTGCATAAAAACGCACATTAGCTAAAACACATGGGCCAGTAGTGGAATAGGAACCCAAAACCTGGACATTGTCCACAACCCACATTTCACCTGTTGGCACTGTAAAATCATCAGCACCTTCAGCATCATATATATCAAAAGAAGCCTCAAAATCCTGGGCAGTGATTCCTCCATCTGTACCAGGATTAGATATTTGATCGTAGAGTACAGCTCTGGTATTATTAAAGGCACTTGTGTGACCTACAGGACCAGAATCCGTTATTCGCGCATATTGCGCAAATGTGAGCACTGATGATAAAATCATTATCATCGTTAGCATAAAAAACCTCGTAGTCTTTTTCATAGCAAAGTTTATTAATTAATAATTTGATTTTATATGACAATCATAACAATTTCAATCTTACTAAAGAGAAATGTTCGATAATAATATCTTATACCAATCAATTAATGTACTGTTGAGGTCATGGTTGTGTAGTAATAAATACAATAAACACTTAAAAGAAAAACTTAATTTGTTAAACATATGTAATCTTTTCAAGTGCTTTCGACTTTTTCATAAAAAATTGTTTATACTCGTATCACAGACAATCCCCAACTTTTTTAATCGATTTTACTTTTCACACGAATTCAAAAGTACAAATAAATTATTATAAATCATAATATTATAAACTAATCACATAATTTTTCTACTGTAATAATATCAATAAATTAAAATTAATATTAAAAGTATTGTGCATTGCTAATAATTCTTTTTGTATTAACGAGTTTGGATAATGAAATATGTTTTCCTCACGATTATAATTTATATCATTTCTTTCTAAAAACAAAAGGGGCAATAAGTCTTTCGACCAATTGCCCCTTTTTTATAGTGTTACTAGTGTAACTAAACCTTAACTATTTTTCTATAGTTACTCGCTTAGTGATTACACCGTTCTCTGTCTCTAACTTAACTACATATACACCATTCTCGTATGATGAAGTGTTCAATGTTATGCTTGTGG
>PKTD01000232.1 GCA_002869315.1 Marinilabiliales bacterium
CTTGGAGATTTCTCACTCCCTACGGATCGTTTCGAAATGACAATGAGCATATTAAATCTTAATTAACCATGACAACAACGACAACTTGACAACCACGACAACCACGACAACCCCTCCTACGCTGAAGCTACGGAGGACAAGGAATGACAACCACGACAACCATGCTTAGGTTTAACATAAACGTTTGGAGATTTCTCACTTTTAGTTATTCATTTTTCACTATAACAAATAACTCCCAATTCAAAGTTGTTATTCGTATTGCCTGATCTGTGCTTCTCCTTTCAGAACACGCAGACCGTTGGCGGCTAGGGCTTCCATTTCATCTTCTCCGGGATAAATATGAACCGGGGCCATACGATGGACGTAGGAAATTATCTGGTTAGTAAAATACTTATCGTGGGCTATTCCTCCGGTTATCAGTATTCCGTCGATATCATGTTGAAGTACTGAGCCCATTGCTCCTACTTCTTTGGCAACCTGATAGGCCATTGCATCATAAACGAGTTTTGCCTGTTCATCGCCTTCGGCGGCTAGTTGTGATACTTTTTGAGCGCTATTGGTTTTGAGATATGCAACCATACCACCCTCCCCTTTAATCATTTTCATGATTTCTTTCTGAGTATACTTACCGCTAAAGCAAGCCCTAACCAAATCTCCCACAGGAAGTGTACCTGAACGTTCGGGAGAAAAAGGACCATCTCCATCTAATCCCTGATTTACATCAACAACGCGTCCTTTTTTATGGGCTCCTACCGTTATACCACCACCAAGGTGAACAACTATCAGGTTAAGGTCTTCATATTTTCTAATGATTGAACGGGCATGCTCCCTTGCCACAGCCTTCTGGTTCAGGGCATGAAAAATCGATTTCCTGGGAAATAATGGATGACCTGAAAAACGGGCTTTTTCATCAAACTCATCAACAACAACGGGATTTGCAATAAAGGCTCTTGCACCTTCAATATCCTTTACAATATCATGAGCAATCATTCCTCCCAGATTACTGGCATGCTCACCATATTTACATGAAGACAAATCGTCCAGCATTTTTTGGTTTACTTCAATTATCCCTGATTCAACAGGTTTAAGAAGTCCGCCACGACCCATTACAATTTTAATGCTGCTTATATCTATATCTTCATTTTCAATCTGCTCTAAAATAATTTCCTTTCTAAAGGCAAACTGATCGGTTACCACCGGGTATTGTTCAAGTTCTTCGGTACTATGACGAAGGGTTTGTATAAATTTTGGAGTAGTACCATTATATACAGCAATCTTGGTTGAGGTAGAACCAGGATTAATAGCCAGTATATATTTTTTCTCCATTTTATTTTCTTTTGAGTGTACTATTCAGCAAATTTAGAAAGAAAAACATAAAGATTCGTTTTAAATATTTAATAAGAGTGCCGCCGGTTTATAATAAATCAGCGGCACAATTGAATCTATATATTAATAAACTAAATATTAACTTATGGCTGCGGCCAATGCTATTGATAAGAATTTTGACCTTTCAGTATCACCTCTCGATGTTAACACTATTGGTGCTTTAGCGCCCATTATCAGTGCTGCTGATGTTGCTCCACCCAGGAATGCCAGTGATTTATAAAGGATATTTCCACCATTAATATCAGGTGTAATAATTAAATCCACATCACCTGCTACCTCTGAGGTTATATTCTTTAATTCTGATGCTTTCTTGGATACTGCCCCGTCAATTGCTAAAGGTCCGTCGATAATACATCCTGTAATCTGCTTTCTGTAATTCATCATGGAAATTGTAGCAGCATGCATGGTTGCCTCCATCTTTGGATTTACAGTTTCAACAGATCCTACTATTGCAACCTTTGGATTCATAGTACCAATGCCATGGAATACCTCAACGGCATTCTGTATGATGGCAATCTTCTCATGCAAATCAGGGTTTACATTCATTGCAGCATCACTTACGCCCAATAGTTTATGATAGTATGGCGACTCAAACAATGCAACATGGCTCAGTATTGATCCTTTACGTAAACCATATTCTTTGTTTAAGACTGCTTTTAATAAAACTCCTGAACTTACAAGACCTTTCATTAAAATATCAGCTTCACCTTCTCCAATTATACGTGTTGCAATTAAACTGGCTTTATAATTATCCTTTTCATCAATTATCTTTATACCTTCCAAATCAAATTTTAATTCCTCTGAAATTTCTCTGATTTTTTCACTATCTCCAATTAATATAGGTTCAATTATTCCTTCATTGCGTGCATTTTGAATAGCTTCCAATACATGGTGATCCCCGGCAGCTGCAACTGCAACTTTTCTCTTTCTTTTATTCTTCGCTAAATCAACGAGTTGCGACAAATGTTTTATCATGTTTCTATGTTTATTGTTAATTTTTAAACAGTGGCAAAAGTATAAAAAAACTTATACCATCGTCAATAATATGAGGATTTAAAGTGCTTTGAAAGATAAACTACATTGTCCCCTTGTCCCTTGATACCCTCTTCCCTTTAAAATAAACAACAAGGATATAATATTACTGACCAGCACCCAGCAACCAGCAACCAGCACCCAGCAACTAGCAACTAGCAACCAGCATCTAGTAACTAGCATCTAGTAACCAGCACCCAGCACCCAACCCCCCCTCAAACCACCATCAAATTACAGCCACGTACATCGCTATTGTCGAAGCGGCCAAGAATTTCGAAACTTCCGTCGGGATGGGATTTACCAAGATCTTGTGTTTCAATAAAGGAGCAGGAATATATATTTGCAAGGTCTATCACATTTATTCCTCCTGATTTGCCGGTTTCTAATTGGCAGAAGGGATCGTTTACATCTCTTATTTTAATTTGCATCCATGGAGGACACTTATAAACTCCATTTCCTGATGAATAGGCTTGGGATAGTAATTCTGTCATTCCATATTCTGAATGTATGCTTTTTACGCCAAAGCCTTTGCACAAAACTTTATGTAATTCTTCCTTTACCATTTCCTTTCGCCGGCCCTTCATGCCTCCTGTTTCCATAATTATTAGTTCAGGGAAATTGATATTGAAGTTCTCTGCCATATCCAGCAGGGCATAACTCACTCCCAGTAATATTACTTTTTTATGTTTTGGTCTGGCTGATGATTTCAGGCTGTTAAGCATGGAATTCAGTTTATCATAATCATCTAAATAAAAACCACTTTCAGGATGATTGGTTTTTTCCATAAGTTTTTGTGCCATATATACCAGGGAGGAACCGCCTCGTTCAAGATAGGATGGAAGGAGAGCCAGAATAATATACTCCTCAATATTTCCATAAAAATGCTTAAAGCCGTTGTTAAAACTCTTTTCATAAACGCATAAATCAGCAATATTATGTTTACTGTTACCTTCGTTAGCTGTTCCGCTGCTGGTAAAAATAATCTCGGCTGGCTTATCAAAAGATCTGATGTTATGACTTTTAAAGAAACTTATGGGCAGAAAAGGGATGTTGTCAATATTTAGAACATTTGATGGAGATTTTCCTAATTTTTCAGTATAATTCCTGTATACAGCATTGTTTTCATACTGGAATTGAAATATTTTTAATGCCAGTTCGTTAAAGTGTAAACGACTTTCAATTGCAAAGATTTGCTTTTCAAGTTCGGAAAGTTTTGGCATTTAAATTGATTAATTTATACTTTTACCATTCATTACAAAAGCATGAAGTTAATTGCAAAAATAATTCTTATTTCAATTGTAATTGTATCTATAGTTTATGGATGCACTAAATTTGAAACATTTCCCATAGAACCTGCTATAGAATATCAGGATTTTGTGATTTTGGTAAATGAAGAATCGGGCATTAGTGAAAGGGGAGTTATAAAATTTACTTATACCGATGGGGATGGTGATTTGGGTCTTTCAAGCGCCGATACACTGCCACCTTTTGATGTGGATGGAGATTATTATTATAATATGATAATCAGGTATTTTGAACAGCAAAACGGAGAATTTGTGGAAGTGCCTTTATTGGTTTTCAATACTGAAACTCAAACCTATGATACTTCAACATTTAACTCCAGATTTCCGGTTTTAACACCAAATGGAGGCAACCTTAATATAAAAGGATTATTTCAGGACACCCTATATATCTATAACCCACTTACGGAATACGATACCATAAAGTTTAAAGTGAGTATTTACGACAGAGCCCTTCACCAAAGCAATGAAATAGAAACCCCGCCCATAGTAATTATCAAATAAAAAGTGGCAGATAAACCAGAAGTCCATCCGCCACTTTAGTTCTGTTTGTTATTTATTAAAACCGAATATTCATGTCGACAACCATCAACAAATCAACTCAGTAGAGATTTTAATTCCCTTTTACAAATTTGCGATTATAAACATTTCCGTTAACCGAAACCTTTACAATATAAGTACCTGAATTCAGTGAGGATACATCTATCTGATGCTCACTTATATTCACTCCGCTTATTCCTTTGTCGGACAAAATTTGTTGTCCCATGATATTATAAACACCTACACTAAACTCTTCATTTGACCGGCTTGTAATGGAGAATTTGAGATAATCCTGAACCGGATTTGGATAAACCATAAGGTGGTCATTATTAATATCATTTTCTTCAACATCCATAAGGTCTCTTGTACCGGTTGAATACCAAACGGGCCATTTTGCCACACCTATTAAACTAGAGGCATTTCCAGAAGAATTTATCTTATCAGAACTCAAACCGATTACACCAACAACTTCTTCTCCTGAGTTAAGAGCACTAAAAACAATCTTATCATCCAATTTGGAATAATTTGGGAAACCAAGAATGGCATTATTAAAAATTGTTCCCACATCACCAGTTTCAAGGTTGGCACCCATTATTTTTATATCACCGCTATTCTGATCAAAATAATCGAAAGCCAGGATAAAAGGAGTGTTTTTTGAGAGAGAAGGGTTTCCTATGCTAACCCCTTCCGGAAGACCGGTAAAGAGTTTGAAAATATTACCATCTCCCCAGTTGTTAGAACCATTATTCCATACTTTGATAATTCCAACATCCCAATAATCAATATTTTGTCCATCATCATTTACAAGTTCGTTATATGCATCATAAATAATATACTGTCCTGTATAATCCCATTCGATGGCATCGGCATAAAGCACATTATCAACGGTTCCATCACCAAATGTAGGTGTGTACAAATGAAATTTTGCCCATTGCTGCTTACCATAATCATAAACATAAATTGCCGAATCAATGGATGTTGTTATTGCCGCTAAACGGCTACCATCTTTAGAAACAGCCACATTATCCCAAATCAGTTCACCTGATATAACATTTTCTTCAAATGGGCTGTTCATATTAATGCTTGTCATTTCACTATTTTCACTTATCATAACGCCAACCGACCCATTATCGACTATACTTGGCCGTCTTTTCAAAGTGGTAGTTGTCATTGCAACGAAATCTCCTCCATTGGTATTTGACTTATACAAGGTAGTTTGATTAAAAGGATCTACATCATAACTTACAATATAATCCTGACCAGGATTCACTGGTATTTCTCCCGGAGGTGCAGAACCATCACCACCTGTGCCCGGATCACCAATACCAACAGCATAGAATGCGTCGGCAACGGCATTATGTTCTCCTGAGCCACTACCATATAAATCCTTTGCTGCGCTTTCAAAGGCCAGACGACAATCGATAAACTGAGAAGTTTGTGTCATATAATTGGCAAGTGCTCTGTAAAACAGGCGTTCCGATTTATCTTTGCCAATGGTTTCAGCCAATAAATAATATGCATGATTTATAATACCACTATTAGAGTGAACACCACCATGATCATCATTTCCGGTATACATTTCATCAACGTGTGCCGGCTGATAGCCATTATCGCCTAAACTTGTTCCTCCATTATGTGGATCAGCCATATCACGAAGTGCTCCCGTTGGAAAATAAGGGCTGTTTGCCGGAATTACCTGTTCTCCTATTTGCCAGTTTGTTCTGTCGACCATGGCGCCTGCTATATCAGCCATCGACTCATTTATAGCACCGGGCTGATATTCATATTTCAGGTTAGCAGTATTTTGAATAACTCCATGGGTCATTTCATGGGCAGCAACATCAAGTCCTCCTGCCAGAGGAAGAAATACTCCTCCGCCATTACCATACAGCATTGCCTGACCTGTCCAGTATGCGTTTGCCAGACTTTGGCCTTGTTCATTATTTACATTTACTACTGCTATAACAGTTCCTCCCTCACCATTTATGGAATTTCTTCCGTGAGTATTTAAGTAATAATCATAGGTAATACTTCCATTGAAATGTGCCGATACAGCACTTGGATCTGACCAGGTATTATTGGATGAAAGCACATAGTTAATAGTCATATCATCAACAGGTGTAAAATTGGCGTCAACCGTCATAATAGCTCCTATTGGATTTCCTGGCATGCTACTCTGACCAGAGTTAAACATAGGCTTGGTAGCGTCTATCATATAATAGTTTGATCCAACCTGATAAGTGTTTATAGTCCTGTTAATACCATGCAGGTCGGTAGCATTTGCGGTAGCAGGTCCGTCGGAACATGTGGCATCATACTTATGCAGTACATCACCTGTCTTTGCATCCACATAATATTCCCAAGTTTCCAAAAAGTTGGGGCGAAGGGTAATATGCCATGCAAGTTTCTCCGACTCTAAATCTCTGTCGAAATGATAAATAACCAATTCTGAGACGGCTAGTTCATATTCCAGTTGCTTGATTCCGAAGGACCTCATTTCACCTATGCTGGTAATTTCCGCAACATCGGCAAGGGCAATGGTCTCAGCCTCCTGACTTTGTATAAAAGGAACTACATCAGAGATTTTAGGTGTGGGGAAATAAGTACCATTGAATCGATAAATTTCACCGTCGCGGGCATGAAGAATTACCTGGCCACCATCAACTTTAACACCCTTATAAAACTGCTGCATCTTAATATGTGTATGGTTTATATCATCAGTCCAAATATTTACGCTTTCAAATTCTTCATTTGAATTATTTATGCGCATAGCCTGATGTATATTTGATAAATACTCATGTGCAGCATTTTTAATGCTTTCTTCGCTTCTGCTTAGCAGAGGTACTCCAAGTCCGGTTTTACTTTCTGCCAGATTTAATAAACCGTTTTTTTCATATTTTATATTTGAATAGTTTAAGTCCACCAAAGCGTCGGGCTTTCTAAAAGGAATACTCTTGTATTCATAAGCCTCATAATTATTGATGGTTGTTTGCTGAACATTTAGGGCTTCCACTTTTGCAGTTGGAACTTTTTGCTCTGTAGATTTATCCATCTTTTTCTGCTTTACAGAAAATGGATTTGTTGCATTTTGTGATATGGATACATTAGTTCCTAGCACAAAAATCAAACTGAATAAAAATAAGTAGATTTTTTTCATATCATTATGTATATAGTTTATAATCAGATGAGTATATTAATTCTTTGTTAAGTCAATTAAACTTTTATAAAAACTGTCCAGTTCATCATTTTTAGCTTCCCAATAAACTTTATTATTAAATTTCTTGCTTTTAAATAGGATGAACTTGCTGATATTTCCGGGTTCGTCGTATATGAGAGTATCTAATCCAATTGCATAGGCCTGTTTAAATATTTTTTTTGTGCTGGATTTTTTTATCTGCTTAAGCAGAGATGAATCCTTACTAATATTTCTGATTTTCCACAGGTTTCCGTCGGAGAATAGTTTATAAGTATCATTTACATTGGTAAAGCCCCCTGATTTTCCAAAGGAAATCATATGCGGATTGTCCTGATAAATTTCTTTTTGAGCACTACAGGAAAATAAAAAGAACAATAATCCTATTAGGTAGATATTTTTCATTTGTTTAATTTTTGATAGTAAATTAAGTTTAGATTCTTCGATTTATAATGATTTTAGAATGCGATTTATAGAATAAATATATATAAATTTTTAGAAATTGAAAATTTTTAGAATATAATAGACGCGTTTCAATTATTAAACGATAGTGTTTTGTTAACAATTGCCTATGATAATTATTTAAACCAATTAGAAGTATTTCCCCTCTTTTTTTATTAAAAATTAAAAAATTGGCTTTTGATATTCTCCTAACTTTGCAGTAAATAATTTTAAATGTATTCGCGTAATTACAAATCCAGGAAGTATGTAATAATAGCTCTGTTTATACTAATAGGCTTATTATATATTTTCCGTTTGTTTTATCTGCAAATTATAGACAATAGTTATAAGTTTTCTGCAGAGAATATCGTTTTACGCTCAGTAACTCAGTATCCTGCCCGTGGAATAATTTATGACAGAAATAATAATCTGCTGGTTTATAATGATGCTGCTTACGACCTTATGGTTATCCCACGTCAGGCAAAAAATATTGATACCATAAAGCTATGCGTATTGGCGGGAATTACCAAAGCCGAATACATTAAAAAGATGAAGGCTGCAAAGCGTTATTCATATTATAAGCCATCGGTTTTTGTAAAGCAGATTTCCAAAGCCGATTACGGAAGGCTTACGGAAGAGTTATATAATTTCCCGGGTTTTTATGCTCAGGCAAGAACTTTGAGAAAATACCCTTTACCCATCGCAGGTCATTTACTGGGAAGTATAGGTGAAGTAAACCGAAGGGAAATGGATAATGATAATTTTTACAGCATAGGCGATTATATAGGAAAATCCGGTATCGAGAAATACTATGAAGATTATTTGAGGGGAGAAAAAGGCAGCAAACTCATAGAAGTGGATGTTTATAACAGGGAGAAAGGCAGTTTTAAAGAAGGCGCCTTCGATACTCTGGCAGTTCCCGGCAAGGATTTGGTTTTAGGCATAGATGCAGAATTACAATATTATGGCGAGCAACTCATGAACAATAAAATGGGTAGTATTGTAGCCATCGATCCTAAGAGTGGAGAGATACTGGCACTCATCAGCAGTCCTGCCTTCGACCCCAATATGATGGTTGGAAGAACCAGATCGAAGAACTATGGGCGCTTACTAAAGGATACGCTGAAACCTCTGTTAAACAGAGCCATAGGAGGCACATATCCTCCCGGTTCTACATTTAAACTAGTAAATGCCTTAATAGGATTGCAGGAAGGAGCAGTAAGCAGAAACACTAAATTTTCATGCCAGGGCCCACTTTCAAGACCTATTAAATGTACTCACGATCACGAAACCCCACTTGATCTGGATGGTGCAATTACTCAGTCGTGTAACCCATATTTCTGGAATACTTTCAAAAGCACTTTGAACCGCAATAATGATTCACATGAGGGATATCGGGAATGGTATAAAAATGTGATTAGTTTTGGTTTGGGGACAAAATTTAATACCGACATTCCCTATGAGGTAGCAGGTAATATTCCGTCCGACAAATATTTCGATAAAGTTTATAGAGGATCATGGAATGCACTTACTGTAAGATCGCTGGCCATTGGTCAGGGTGAAATATTGGTCACTCCCATACAATTGGCTAATATGGCTGTAATTTTTGCAAATGAAGGCTATTATTATCGCCCACACTTCCTCAGAAAAATGGAAGGAGTTGACAGTCTGAAAATAAAATACAGCAGGAAAATACAAACAACCATAGAAAAGCAGCACTTCGATCTTGTAAGAAAATCGATGATAGAAGTTTTTGAGGGAGAGCATGGCACAGCCCGATGGTTTAAAATGGATAGTATCAGCCAGGCAGGAAAAACGGGAACCGTACAAAATCCTCATGGAGAAGACCACTCTTTGTTTATTGCTTATGCCCCTGTTGATGATCCGCAGATAGCCATTTCTGTTATTGTGGAAAATGGGGGATTTGGTTCCACATGGGCTGCTCCCATATCCAGTTTACTAATAGAAAAATATGTGAAAGGAAAAGTTGAAAGAAAAGCACTGGAGAAAAGAATTATGGAAGGAAATTTGCTTGAAAAGTCAAAAAAACAGAATTAAATTTTTAATTAAATCAGAATCATGAACAACCGATATAAAATATATTTACCCATAGCATTTGCAATTGTTCTCATTGCCGGAATAATTATAGGAACATATTTACAAAGGGATAACAGCATATCTGATAAGTTACTACCCTTGGGACATCCAAAAATTAATAAGATAGATAATATACTGGATTATATTGAAAGAGATTATGTTGATACGGTTAACAGGGCTGAACTGGAAAAGGATGCCCTAAAATCCATGCTTGAGGACCTGGATCCCCATTCTGCATATATTACGGCAAGTGATTTCCATCAAATAAACGATCCCCTTTTGGGAAGTTTTGAAGGTATAGGTATATCTTTCCGTATAGAAAAGGACAGTATTACGGTTATTAATACAATTCCCGGCGGGCCTTCTGAAAAAGTAGGACTTATGGCCGGCGACAGAATAGTTTTGGTAGATGACAGCCTGATGGCAGGAAACGGAATCACAAATAATAAGGCCATTAAAAAATTAAAAGGGCCCAAGGGAACCAAAGTAAAAGTATCGGTTTTCAGAAGGGGTTTACCAAAATTACTTGATTATAATATCACCAGAGATGTTATTCCTACTTTCAGTCTGGATGTTGCCTATATGGTTGATGATAAGATAGGATATATTAAGCTAAACAAATTTTCAGCCACCACTTACGATGAGTTTAAAGAAGCTTTGGATGATCTGCTTTCACAAAATATGGAAAAGTTAATTCTGGATTTAAGGGGAAATCCCGGTGGATATCTGAATGCAGCAATTAAAATTTCTGATGAGTTTCTGGAGGATGGTCAGTTGATAGTTTATACAGAAGGGAAAAACAGACCTAAAAACTATGCATATGCAAGAGGAAAAGGGGAGTTTAAAGATAAAGATCTTATTATACTTGTAAGTGAAGGCTCTGCTTCTGCCAGTGAGATTGTTGCAGGTGCTGTGCAGGATAACGACAGAGGAACCATAATTGGAAGGCGTACTTTCGGAAAAGGATTGGTACAGGAGCAAATGAAATTGGCAGATGGCTCGGCATTAAGACTTACTGTTGCAAAATATTATACTCCCACGGGAAGATGTATTCAGCGCCCTTATGAAAAAGAAGGATTTGATGATTATTTTGCCGAACACTATCAGAGATATATGACCGGAGAAATGCAAAGTGCCGACAGCATTCATTTTAACGACTCCTTAAAATATGTAACCAAAGGAGGTAAAATAGTTTATGGAGGCGGAGGAATAATGCCTGATATTTATGTGCCAATATCATCTGATTCAACTCTAAAGTTTTATAATCTGATTGTGAATAAAGGCATACTTTTCCAGTTTGCATTCGACTTCACCGACAGGCATCGTGAAGAATTAAATTCTTATACTGATTTTGAAACTTTCAACAAGAAGTTTAAGATGAGCAATAATGACTTTCAGGAATTAGTTGATTTTGCCAGGGACAAAGGAGTAAAATTCACTCAGGAAGATGTTAAAGTCTCCAAGAAGAAAGTCAAAATACTCTTTAAGGCATATGTTGGAAGAAATGTATTAAATGAAGATGGTTTTTATCCTATCTATCATAAAATTGATGATATTTTCCTACGTGCTGTGGATGAGTTTAGGAAGGAGTAGAAATTTCCTTACGTTAAGAGATTTCTCTTCAAATTCTACATTTCATTTCGAATTCTCATCGAAATGACATTAGAGTAATTGGAGGGTAAAGTATCATTAATTTATAATATGATTCTACTGTCATTTCGACGACGAAGGAGGAGAAATCTCCGAACGTTTAGAAGTAGGTGCATGAATATACTATTGACATTACAAAAACACCAACGCACACAATGA
>PKTD01000309.1 GCA_002869315.1 Marinilabiliales bacterium
AACTCCTTTTGTTTTTGAGACCTCATGAAGATTTTCATACTTATTAAAACCTGACATATTTTGCTGTGCTACAGCAAAGTAAGGAACAAGTATTATTAATAAAAAGATTACTTTGAAAAAGGATGAATAATTCTTCATAAGAAAAATAAATTGCATATTATATTACTAAAACTGAAAGAAAAACTTCCATATGATATAACAAATATATAAAACTACAAGTATCAATCCTTCCGGCCTCGATATTGTGCGTTTTAGGCCTCCTATATTTAATTGAATAAATAGCATTATTGTTAAGGCAGACAATAACAACAAGCCTAATTCAATATTTAAAGATGGCGCGAAATTTATTGGTTTTATCAATGCACTGGCACCTAATACCAAGAGGATATTAAACACATTAGAACCTATGGCATTTCCGATAGCAAGATCTGTATTCTTCTTGCTTGCTGCTATTACAGATGTTACCAACTCCGGAAGTGATGTAGCAACTGCTATAAGAGTCAAGCCAATTACTGATTGTGAAATCCCAAAATCAGCGCCTATCCTGTCAACACCGCCAACTATCCACTTACCCCCAAAATACAAGCCTAAAATACCTGCTGCTATTAACAAAATCGACTTAATATTGGTATGTATAACAATATTTTCCTCAAAATTTGTTTCAACCTCCCCTTTTTTAAATGAGAAAAATAAGAAGCCTGCAAGAATTAGTAAGAGTATAATACCATCTAAAGTATTAATTACATTTGAATCTTTATTGAATATTATATCATTGGCTAACAATACCAGAATGACTATTGCAAATAAGTTAAAGAGCACATCGGTTCTATATTTTGGGCCATTCATTTTAATGGGATATATTAATGCTGTGACACCAATTATGAATAGTGTATTTATCAAATTACTTCCCAATACATTACCAATTGCCAGATCAGTACTACCTTCAAAACTTGCGAAAATGTTTATAATCAATTCAGGCAAAGAAGTTCCTAAAGCAACTACTGTTAGTCCTATTACTGTTTGTGAAAGTCCATTTTTTCTTCCCAATGAAGAAGCCCCGTTAACCAGTAAATCGGCACCCTTAATAAGTATTACAAAACCAAGGATAAATAGAATATATGTCAGCATTAATTTTCTGTGTTTACATTTTTAGTGTTTCTCTCTTTCGCCAAAAATTGCAGTACCTATTCTTATGATAGTACTCCCCTCCTCTATGGCAATTTTATAGTCGTTTGTCATACCCATTGATATTTCTGTAAATCCTTCATGATCATAAAAGAACTCCTCTTTAATTGAATCGAAATACCTTTTAAGAGTTTTGAACTCGTTCCTTACTTTTAGCAAATCATCAGTAAAAGTAGCCATCCCCATAACCCCAGCAATTTGAACAAATGCCATACTTTTGAACTCATCAGAAAGTAGAATTTGTCTCGCTTCTTCAAAATTCAAACCAAATTTCGACTCCTCCGCAGCAATATGAAATTGAAGGAAGCACTTTATCTTTCTGGAGTTAGCCTTTGCCTGTTTCTCAATTTCTTTTAGCAATCGTAATGAGTCAACAGCATGAATTGTATCAACGAATGGCGCAATAAATTTTACTTTATTTCGCTGTAAGTGACCTATAAAATGCCATTCGATATCTTTTGGCAAATCATCCACGCGCTCAATTAAAGCCTGAACCTTATTCTCTCCAAATATTCTCTGCCCACAATTGTAGGCCTCCATTATCATCTCATTGGGTTTAGTTTTTGAAACAGCAACGAGTTTAGTGTTGTCACCCAATTTTTCATTAAAAAAGTTCAGATTATCTTTTATCGACATAAAATAAATTGTTTTCAGCAAAAATACAAAACTAAAACAATGACGATTAGTTCAGCTCGATTATGCAAATGTTTTTTTCTTAATCTCCAATACAATATAAAATCTATTTTTGCATGAAATAATAAACATGAAATTACTAATTGGATATTATTTAAGGTATATTTTTTTCTGGTTAATTCTGTTCACTCTGAACAGGCTTATTTTCTTATTATTCTATAGAACGCTCATATTAACTGATGAAATTGCATTTTTTGAAGTACTTCGGGTTTTTGTTTATTCTTTCAAACTAGATTTATCAACAATAGGATACATCTTTGTTTTCCCCTTTATTTTAAGTTTCTTAAGTAATGATAAAAACCAAAATTTAATTTCAAAAATTATACAGATTTATTCCATTCTTACCTTAGTAATTTACCAACTTATATCTTTGGGAGAATTACAATTATATGGCGAATGGAAAACTAAATTATCGGCTAAAGCACTTGTTTATTTGAGGAAGCCTGATGAGGTAGTAAACTCTGCTACCACTTTCGAATTAATTTCATCTATAGTAATATTCATCCTTCTCATTGGTTTGTTTATTTATTTTTATAACAAACTAGTATACAGATATAAAACTCCGGTTTTTAATTACACAAAACCACTTCATTATGGCAGGCAATTGATTATTGCATTTTTAATATTTGGAAGTATAAGAGGTGGATTTTCTCCAATACCCATAACCACAAGCCAATCATATTTTTCATCCCACGACATCCTTAATATTACTGCTGTAAATCCTGGTTACAACCTTACATTCAGCATTATCGACTATATCCAAATCAATAATAAAAATATATTCAAAACCTTAGATGAGAGCAAGGCAAAGGAAATTGTATTGAAATTGCATAAAGTTAAGCAGGACACTACAATTTCAATTATCAATACTCCTAGGCCAAATATTGTAATAATTCTTCTCGAAAGCTGGTCGGCCGACATGATAGAATCATTGGGAGGCTTAAAAGGGATTACACCTGAATTCAGGGAGTTAGAAAAAGAGGGCTTACTTTTTACCAATTTCTACGCAACAGCCAATAGGTCGCAGCAAGCAATGGCAAGTATATATGCTGGTATACCAGGAATTCCGGTTTCAACCCTTTCAGATCATCCCGATAAATACCCATCGGTGAATAGTATTGTTGAAGACTTAAATAATAATAACTACCACACATCTTACTTTTTTGGAGGCAAACTCATTTATGGTAATATGAAGTCGTTTTTAGTGAATAATAATTTTAAACTGCTGGTGGAACAGGATGATATAAAAGAGAGTTATCCGGAAGGAAAATTAGGAATTCATGATGAATATATGTTTCACTATTTTGCAAGCCAGATAAGGGAAATACCTCAACCATTTTTTGCAAATTTATTTACTATTAGTTCGCATTCACCATATGATTTTCCTGGCGACAGGCCTTTTAAAGATTTTAAACTGGAAAGGGATTTTGTGAACTCTGTTCACTATACCGACAAAAGCCTGGGTGATTTTTTTAAAGAGGCAAAAAACTCAGAGTATTGGGATAACACCTTATTTTTAGTACTGGCCGACCACTCACATAACTCTCCTTTAAACCATCCGTTATTTTCTTTTGAATATCATAAGATCCCTTTGCTAATTTTAGGAGGAGCATTAAAATAAAACTTAAAAAATACACAAAACAACAAATTGTGTTCAAATGTCGATATCACTACTACCCTATTAAAACAATTGAAATTACCAGCAGAAAAGTACTTCTGGAGCAAGGATATTTTTAATCCATACGGCCCGGAATTTGCTTATTTTGAATTAAATACGGGTTTTGGCTGGAAGCGCAATTTTGGCGAACAAGTGCTCAGTATTAAAGATAATTATTATTATGTTAGAAAGGTAAACGATAGTTTAAAAACCCAACTGGATATGGAAGGAAAATCCTATCTGCAATATTGGTTTGACGAATTTATGTCGTATTAAGTAATTAAACTAGCGTGCAAAAATAATAATCTATCACTAGGAATAATTTCAAAATAAAACACTTATTTATTTTCGAAATACAGGTTCCCCTTTTGGGATAGAATTTTGTTCAGGAATCAAAATATTTATTCCTAACCTTAGGTTGAAATATCTCTGCGAATCCCATAAAAATGTGGAAAAAATATTATCGGTAAGAAAGTAAAATTGAAACGGTTTAAAATTAAATGAAAATCCGGCTCCAAGGTTCAAAGGCGAATAGGGTAAGTAAGAATAATTTACCTTGAAAGCAAAATGCTTCGAAACATCCCTATCGAAACCAACTGAAACAGAGGGTATAAACTTTTCTTTCATGAATAAGCCTGCCATCAATAAACTTATTCTGTTTTTCCTATCCAGACTATAATATTCAAGTCCGGTATAAACTCTTGTTGGCAAAGAAGTTGAAAAAGATGCCTCAAATTCCTTTACATCAATTAATTCAGATATGGAATCGGCATACTGCTCAAAAATATCATCCTGAGAATCGATATCTACAGTAATACCTGAAAACTTTACGTTTTCAGATTCACTTTCAAATGATTTGAGGTTCGATTTCCAATTTATTTTTCCAAGATCAATTATACTTAGTGTTACATTTACCCTTTCATTGATTTTTATTTCAGCTCCTATATCAAATGAGAAGCCGGAATTAGTAAAATTGAATGCGTAATCATTAAAACGAAAACCATCAGTGGAATCATAAACGAGTCCTGAAGTATTAATTAAGAAGGAGGCATTAGCATCAAAATTAAAGCCGTTGTCTCCCTCTGAACTTGTGATAATGCTAATATTATTTCTCTGGGTTTCTATTGATGACAATCCTTGTAAGTAATGTGCTCTGACTCCTAAACCTATATTCTCATTGATTTTAAAGGCGAAGCCAGCATAATAATCAAGAAAATGATCATGGCTAACAGAAGTTGATGACAAGTCCAATTTCTCATCAATATATGAGAGATTACCATTCCATATTAGTTTTAAAAGGCCTTCAGAATAAGTTATTCTGCTGTATAACCTGTTTCTAATTCCAAAATTAAGGTAGTTTTTCTGGATTTTTAGACCAATAAGAATTAAATCGTGTTCGACGTATTCAGCAATCATATTAGCCTTATCGCTCTTGGAAATAACTTTATTGAGGTCGAGATACAATGAATCTGACTTTTCCTGGAAAAAATCATTAAATCCAAACTTAGAATATGTGGTGTGTGCAATTGATGATAAAACCGGTATACCAACAATTACTTTTCCATCAGGAATTAAAGCCGGATTATTATAACTACTTTGTGGTACAAAATGGTATCCATGCATTAATAAGTCGCTTTGGGAAAAAGCGAAACTACTAACACAAATCAAAATAAGAATAATATAATATTTTAGTATAATCTTGTGCATATTAAGGACTTATTTTGGCTGAAAAACTAATTGCAACATCTATTTCATAATCTGATTTTAAAACCACTGGCACTTCTCCTTGCCCGAATGTACTAGTTTCTGCCTCCAGAAGAATTCTGTTAGCCAACTGCATATTATCAAGAAATTCGGGGGTGAAATTAACAATGATATCTGAAGAGGTTTTATTAATTACTACTCCATCAGCGTCAACTGATGCTGAGGCAATACCATCGAAAACTATCTGATCTATTGATTGCCCTGTAATTGAATCAACAAGTATCATTTTCATTGTAAATGTAAAAGGAAAACCATTGTTGACATTTAATACCAGACCTCCTTCTTCAATGGGCATATCTTCCAATTCCAAGGAGAAGCCTAAAGTATCAACAAATGAAAGTTCAGTGGCCCTTAAAATTAATGGAATTTCAATTTCCAGGTTCGCACTTAATTTTGAACTGATATCCACAAAGTTATATTGCTCTCCATCGGGATTTGTAATGCCACTACCATAATAAACTACCTGATCAGGCCTTATAGAAAGGAACTCCACTATTGAGGAATTATTCTTATCAACATAAACGCTGTCCTCAACAATTTCACCAGGTTCAGAAGGCGAGTTAATATTTATTTCACCCATATTTAAATCCTGTGTTTGTCCGCTGCTTGAGTTTGTTGCAGTAAAATGAGGCAAAATTGTTAAAGGAACACCAATTCCATTTTTGTATTTCAGTTTCAGTGAAGGTTCTTCAAGAATTAACTCACCCTCAACTTGATTAAGGAAATCCAGTTCCAGATCAAAAATATCCTGTTCTATTTCAATTTCCTTCTGCCCTAAATAACCATCAGCATATTGGAGTTTCAAATCCTCCAGGGCAAAACTACCGTTAATTTTATCAGATGAATCAAAAGTTATTATATCATCTGATGGGAGAATTATCATAGTCAACTCTATTGGTAATAGATTATAGTCTTGATTTTCCCCACTTGTAAGGTCTGCCGTCATGTTTGCTACGTTAAAACCGGAGTTTACACTCCCATTGGGGGGTATAGTAATATCTGTCTCAGGATTTTGACCATCAATAAGAGCAGAAGTTAATATCATATTAATGCTTATTCCAATATCTATTTCCGATTCGAGAATATAATTTAAACTGCCAGATTGTATTACGATATGCTTCAACTTCTCTTCATCAAGACCAAAATCTATCATTTCTACTCTGGAATACATCAGCTGCTCAGAAATTATTGCATTGCCACTAATCACCTTAAGTTCAGTAGTTTCCATATTGATATCAATTCCTTTGCTTAGGTCTATATCAACTATTTCAGGAAAACTACCGGGGCTGTTCATACTATTTATTCTGAAGGATAATTCGTTATGAAGTTGTTTGCCAGCAAGTTCAGTAATACTTACATCCTGTGTTCCGCTGGCCAAAACTTCAATACTTATTTCCGTTATTGTCTCTTCCGACACTTTGTCAATTACTTCAAATTCTATATCATTTAAGTCTACTGGCAGAGTATTTGTCGTAGTAATAATCATATTTCCATCGGAGAAAGTCAAATCAATAAAGTTCTCTATTGGATCAGCATCAACAATCACCGGATCCATTATTGCAAAAGGAGGAAAATACCCTTGTTGACCATCATATTTCGTAAGTGTATCCTGCACAGCCTGATCAAGGTAGGGTAAAACATCATACATTTTCAGACTTGATTCTATACCAAATGGCTCCACAATAAGATCCCCAAGAGAAAAACCCTTTTCAAAACTTATGTCCTCTTCACCTAAATTAAGAAGAGTATCGGCTGACAGGCTGAATATTGAATCTTCTGCATAATAATAAACAAGAGTGCTGTCGACATCAGTCACTAAATTAGTATCTTCAGGAAAGAGGTTCTCAAAAGATATTACTGTTTTAATAAAGGGAACTGCAAGTTCAGGTTTCCATTCTGAAGTTGAAATTTTACTAAAATCTTTTTTACACGACATATTAAACAACATTAATAATATGCCTGTAAAAACTATTGCTTTACTAAAACTGTTTTTCATGAAGATAAAAGTAATAAAAAAAATATATAAAGCTGCTGGTGTTCTACTCAGTAAAGGGAGCTTAACATAAATACTTTTACAACATACCTTCTCTCTGCCAATAAAATTCTTAATTTTACCGTAATAAATATGAGTTTATGAACATAGCAATTCTTTTATTAAACAAAGGCCGTGGAAGTGGCGAAGTAGCAAGGGAGCATGCCCGTCATTTAATAAAATTAGGACACAAGGTATATTTTATGCATCCCAAAATAGGAGAAGGAATAAAAGGAGCAGAAAATATTGATATAAAACTACATACTGACATAACTCCGGTTCATGAATACCTTCCTGCAGCAGGTAAAACGCAAAAGCAGGTTGCAAGAATGACTCATCAGGAAATGCTATCATACCTGCCTGATTATGAGAACGCTTTACAGTCGGTAGTTGAGGATTTAGATATTGTAATTGGTCATCATGCCAATTTAAGTGCCGTTGCCGTACATAATGTATGCAAGAAGTACAATAAACCCTATGTTATTTTTGCTCATGGCACAGGAATAGAACCCAGGCATCACGGATTATGGGATGATGAAAACTGGGAAATGATAAAAACATCATTATTAGAGTCAGAAGGAGTTTTGGTAACTACTGATTATGTTAGAGACGAGCTTATAAAACCTCTAATTAATTTGGATGATGATAAATTTTTGGTGCTCCCCTGCGGTGTTGATTTGGATGATTTTCAGCCTACAAATACAAAAGGAATCAGAGATAAGTACAATCTCCATGGAGATTATGTAATATGCCCTGGTGCTCTTATGGAGTCAAAAGGGCCACAAAATGTTGTGGAAGCGTCAAAAGAATACAGCGATTTAGCACTTACAGTTTTTATCGGAGCAGGCGAAATGCAGGAAGAATTGGAAGAAAAAGCAGGCAACAGAGCCCGTTTTTTAGGATTCGTTTCTGCTGAAGACAAAGCCAAACTAATAAACGAAGCTACATTATTGGTTGCCGCACCTGAAAAGAAAGAGCATTTCGGAATTATTTATGCAGAAGCACTTGCCGGAGGAACACCATGTGTTGCATATGAAGGCGGAGGAGTTGGATCAATAATCACCCCTATGGAAGGAATATTAACGGAAAGAAAGCCTGAAATTTTGGGACAAAAAGTAAACTTCCTCCTTCAAAATATAGGACAGAGAAAGCAAATGTCCCGCTCCGGACGTTATAGAGCCGAACAAAATTATGATTATCATAAACTTGTTAAGAAACTGGCAGATTGGATGCAAGACTTAATTTAGTATAACAGAAATAAATTTTAAAATATTAATTAACTTTGACAATGACAAAATAAAAAGTATTAATAATCCATTTTCCTATGAACTCAAACCTAAAGAAAAGACCCATCAATAAATGGGCCGAGGATGATCGTCCTCGCGAGAAACTCAGCCTTAAAGGTAAGTCTTCACTATCGAATGCAGAACTAATTGCGATACTAATTAACAGCGGAAATTCTGAAAAATCGGCTATAGAACTAAGTCAGGAAATATTGAATGAAGTCAATAATAACCTCATAGAATTATCCAAACTTGAAATTTCGGAACTTACTGCTTTCAAGGGAATCGGAGAGGCAAAAGCCATAAGCATAATTGCAGCTCTTGAACTGGGCAAACGCAGGCTTAGTTCAAAAGTTATGGCAAAGAAAAAAATCACTTCCAGCAGGGATGCCTATGAGTTATTTCTCCCTGAACTAATAGACCGGTATGATGAACAATTCAGAGTTTTGTTTCTGGATAGGGCCAATCAAATAATAATAAATAAAAGCATTGGGATAGGCGGATTTGCTGGCACGGTTGCGGATCCCAAGAAAATTTTCAAAATGGCTTTACAATATAATGCATCTTCAATAATACTTGGGCATAATCATCCGTCAAGCAATACAAAACCAAGCGATCAGGATATAAACCTTACAAAAAAGATATGCCGGGCAGGTAATAATCTGGACATATTAGTTCTGGATCATATTATAGTAGGAAATGATAATTATTACAGTTTTGCAGATGAAGGAATATTGTGAGTTTTACTTCCTTAGAACATAAATTTTATTGGAAGTAAATTTTGCTTGTTCCACAATTTCAAACTTCATCTTTACAGATTCTGCAAAACTTCTTATTTGACTCTCAGAAATATATTCTAAATCATTGGTGGTTTTGTTGAAACCTATTCCTGTTGAAAGCCATTCTGTAAATCTTGTTTTTTTATGTTCCTTTTCTGCTTCCACATCACCATCACGAACGATAATAATACCATTGTCATTTAACTTTTCAAATGACTTATGCAGCAGTCTTTTTTGCTTTTCCTCCGGAAGATAATGCAGAACGTCCTTAATAATAATCACATCAGAACTTTCAAGCACATAAGTAGTAATATCGTCCGATATAAATTTTACTTTCGGTGTTTTAATGGCACAATTAGCAGCCACAGCAATTTTTTGCTCATCATAATCAACAGCAGTAATTATTCTATCATCTGAAATAAGGTTCAGCATATAATCTAGATAGCCATAACCACATCCCAAATCGGTTATGGTACATTTTCGAGGAATTATATCATTGAATATTTTAAAGTTATTCTCAAGTTTCAACTTTACAAAAGTATACCACTCCAGCACAGGGCCTTTATACAAATAGTTCTTCCTAACGTAATCAGCAAAATAATCAGCAGTCTCTTTTTCCTTTCTTAAATCTGCATATTCTTGCTTAAAATACTTTTGAATGCCTTTTGTTTTTGTTCTTAAATCGGTCCCAAAACTCTCATCCTCCATGGAAATTTTAGGCAGGAATTTAGTAGTTATTGAGCCTCTTTTCAGGAAGAACTCACTCTTCTTTAATAACTGATTTTGTCCATGAATTAAAATTGGTTGCACAGGTATTTTAAGTTGCTCAGCAAGATAAAAGGCTCCCTTATGAAAACGTTTTATTATACCACTATCATTACGATGACCTTCGGGATATATTACTAGTGAATAGCCTTTTTTCATTAATGGTTTATAGTTATCCAATACGTTTTCATAACCTCCGTCAGAAGGTAAAAAATCGGCATACTTTAGAGCAAAGCCATAAAATGGATGATTATAATTATTGTTGTTTGTTAATACCAGCACCTTTGGATTTAAAAGCATCATAAGCATTAAATCTATATGCGACTGATGGTTAGCAATAATTATAGATGCCTTAGAATAATCTTCTCCATGAGGGTTAATGATGGTTTTTCTGGAAAAGAAATTCATATAAATTAAAAACCAGGTTAACTTACTGAATATCCAATGAAAAACATACTTCTTTTTATCCCTGTTAGCAGGAAAAATTCTAAACAAAAATGATAATAAATTCATCATCAAAGCACCCAAAACAAATACAATAAGGGAAATAACAGACATAATAAAGTCGAGTAGTGTAACAGGACGATTTCGCTTCCCTTTTTTATAGGAAACCAGCCAATTAAAAATTGCAGGTAGAAGTATGAAATTGATTAATACGACACTAAAAATGCCAATTATCGACATCATAGCAATTGACTGTAAAGCAGGATGCTTTGCAAAAATTAATACTCCAATTCCAGCCAGTGTTGTTATTGATGAAAGAATTATACTGACTCGGTAAGACGACATATCCTTAATTCCATATTTGTAATCCTGCAATAAACCACGCATCATAAAAATACTGTAGTCGATACCCAAGCCAAAAATAAAAGTAAGTATTATTATATTAAAGATATTGAATGAAATACCAAAAACACCCATTATACCAACTGTCCATATCCATGATATCAGAACAGGAATCATGGTAATTATAGTCAATTCTATTCTTCCGTATGCTAATAGTAAAATTATAAAAACAAAAGCAAGTGAGATAATAATTAACCTATTAAAGTTATCATTTAACACATCCATCAACTCGCTGGTAATAAGTCTTTTATCCACCACCCAAACATCTTCTCTATTTTCAAAAGTGCTATAAACTTTATTTATATTTTCGTTATTACCTTCAAGTTTCAAGACATTAATAACGGCCGTAAGGGTATCGGTTTCAATCAAATAATTAGTTGTAATACGAGAAAGCACTCCCGCCTTTTCGTTGACGTTTAAAGGAGAATATTTTTTTAAAACAAGACTGTCAAAACCACTAAAGGCAGAAGCTTTAAAGCCTCTTTTTTCACCAATTTTTATGAGGTCTGATTTAGTATGCTGATACTTATTATTCCACAGTTTCTCCCATTCTTTTATTAGTTTTTGTTGTTCATCTCTAGATTTTAGTATAGCACTAACAGCTGTGTAATTTTTAATGACTCCCATTTTTTCAAGACTGTCAATACTAAAATTTAGAGATGAACAACAAAAA